>JBFXEP010000166.1:0-6844 GCA_050179995.1 Hyphomicrobium sp. | reverse complement strand
CACGGCGCCCGAGCGGGAGATCACAGGGGCGGCCAAGTAGCTGCGGACGGGTAAATGCCCCTCGGGCATGCCGCAATACGGCGCGTTCCTGCCGTAGCGTGGATCCTCGAGAATGTCGTCGGAGCGGACGATGCCGGTGCCTTCGAAGGTGGGGGCGAAGACGGCGGTGTTGCGCGGCATGGGAAAGCGGGCGAAGGCCTCGCGCGGGGCGCCGGACAGGGTGTAGAGCGTGTAGCTCTCTCCGTCGGCGCCAAAGACGTTATAGAAGAACGCGCCGAACCTGGCGTGGGTCAGCTCCACGGCGGAGTCGGTCACGACCTGCACCATGCGCTCCAGGTTCGGCTCGGCGGCGATGATGGCTTGGGTGCGATTGAGGATCTCGAGCGTCTTGCGCTCCTCGGCGAGCGCGTCCTCGCGCTCCTTGCGCGCCGTGACGTCCTCGACAATGCCGATCATGCCGTCGACGGTTGCGCCGGAAAAGTGTGCACGCCCGCGAGCCTCGACCCAGACGATGGCGCCGTCCGCCGGCCTCCGGATGCGGTAGGCAATCTCGTAGTCCGAGCGTGCCTCGACGGCCTTCTCGATTGCGAGCCCGGCGAGCTCGCGGTCGGGCTCGAGCACCAGCTCCCGCATCTCGGCCAGTGTCGTGGGGCGCTCGTTGGAGATGCCGAAAATCCCGGCCGCGCGCACGGAGAGCGTGACGACGTCGCTGCTCGCGTTCCATTTCCAGAAACCCAGGCGCGAGAACTCGAGCGCCTGCTCGAGCTCGTGGAGCTCTTCTTCCCCGGCCCCTAACATGCGACGCCTTTCGGAGCCAAGACCTTGCTCAACCGTCCGATGATACGCAAGCCGACGACAGGCGGGCGGCCGTTCGGATCACGTTTCCGAGGCCCCGACACCCGCATAGATTTCCCTCCGCCAGCCCGATGGCGCTCGAGCCCACGCACACACCAAGCGAGAGACGGCAGTTCCTACGACGTCGCCCCGACGCACACCTCAGCACAACGCAGCCGGCTGACACTTGGTTCCGGACTGAGCCCAAGTGACGAAAAGGAGAGGCTCAAACGCCGTAATAGGCGCGGTACCAGGAGATGAACCGGCGGAGACCATCCTCGATGGGCGTCCGCGGCTGGAAGCCGACGCTCGCGATGAGCGCGTCGATATCGGCGTAGGTGGAGGGAACGTCGCCGGCCTGCAACGGGAGGTAGTTCTTCTCGGCTTCCCGGCCCAGCTCCGCCTCGATGATCGAGATCACTTTCATCAGCTCGACGGGCTGGTTGTTGCCGATATTGTAGATGCGATAGGGCGCCCGGCTCGTGCCGGGATCGGGGCGCGTGGCATCCCACGCCGGGTCGGGCGTCGCAGGCTTTTCGGAGGTGCGGATCACGCCCTCGACGATGTCGTCGATATAGGTGAAGTCGCGCGTCATCTTGCCGTGGTTGAAGACGTCGATGGGGCAGCCTTCGAGGATCGCCTTGGTGAAAAGGAACATCGCCATGTCGGGCCGGCCCCACGGACCGTAGACGGTGAAGAAGCGCAACCCGGTGGTCGGCAAGCCATAGAGGCTGCTGTAGCAGTGGGCCATGAGCTCGTTGGCCTTCTTGCTGGCCGCGTAGAGGCTCAGGGGATGGTCGACATTGTCGTGCACGGAGAAGGGCATCGCCGCGTTGGCGCCGTAGACGGAGCTCGACGAGGCGTAGGTCAGGTGCTTCGCGCCGTGGTGCCGGCATCCCTCGAGGATGTTCATGAAGCCCACGAGGTTGGCTTCCACGTAGGCATGCGGATTGACCAGCGAGTAGCGGACGCCGGCCTGGGCGGCGAGATGGATGACGAAGTCCGGCTTGGCGCGCGCGAACAATTCCTCCATCGCCGGACGGTCGGCGACGTCGAGCTTGAGGAACTCGAAGCCGGGAAGGCCCGCGAGCACCGCGAGGCGCGCGAGCTTGAGGTTGGGATCGTAGTAGTCGTTGACGTTGTCGACGCCGATCACGGGCGTCCCGCGCTCGAGCAGGGTGCGGGCGACGCTGAAGCCGATGAACCCCGCTGCACCGGTGACGAGAATGGGCTTCATGCTATCTCCCGCTCGAGCGCGATCGATGAGACCGATGATTCACGCTTCGAACTCACAGGGTCCGAAGCGATCATGGCCTAGGGTCAGAGGCTCAGGGCCGCCAGAGCACATAGTCCGGCGGCAGGGACGTCCGGTCGAGCACGCACTTCACGTCGACGATGATCTTGCAGCCCGGCGCCAAGAGCTTCCTCGCGAGCGCGATGGGGTCGTCGAGGAATGCCTTGTGCTTCACGGCGAAGATCATCGCATCCGCGGGCTCGAGCTCGTGCAGACCCTTGAGAGCTATCCCATATTCGTGCTGGGCCGCATCGGCGTCGGCCACCGGATCGTGCACCTGCACGTCGATTCCGACGCTTTTCAGCTCGCGCACGATGTCGACGACCTTGCTGTTGCGCGTATCGGGAACATCCTCCTTGAAGGTGAGACCGAGGACGGTCACGCGCAGCTTGTCGCCGCCGTGGCCCTGGCGCAGCAGCATTTTTATGCATTCGCGCGCGATCCTGGTCCCCATGCCGTCGTTGACGCGCCGGCCGGAGAGTATCACCTCGGCGTGGTGGCCGTGACGCTCGGCCTGGAAGGTCAGGTAGTAGGGATCGACACCGATGCAGTGGCCGCCAACGAGGCCGGGACGGAAGTTCAGGAAGTTCCACTTCGTGCTCGCGGCATCGAGCACGTCGTTGGTGTCGATGCCGAAGCGATTGAAGATGGCGGAGAGCTCGTTGATGAAGCCGATGTTGATGTCGCGCTGCGTGTTCTCGATGACCTTGGCGGCCTCGGCGACCCTGATGGAGGACGCGCGGTAGATGCCGGCCCGAACCACCGCGCCATAGGTGTCGGCGACGATCCCGGCGGTGACGGGGTCCGAGCCGGACACGACCTTCTTGATGGTCTCGAAGCGGTGCTCGAGGTCGCCGGGATTGATGCGCTCGGGGGAGTAGCCGACGCCGAAGTCCGTGCCGAGCTTGAGCCCCGATTCCCGCTCCAGCACCGGCACGCAATCGTCCTCGGTGGCGCCCGGGTAGACCGTGCTCTCGTAGACGACGATGTCGCCCTTCTTGAGCACGGAGCCGACGGTCGCGCTCGCCTTGATGAGGGCCGAGAGATCGGGGCGATTGGCATCGTCGATCGGCGTCGGGACGGTGACGATGTAGTAGTCGCTGGCGGCGAGCACGGCCGGGTCGGCGGTGGCGGTCAGGCCCGCGGCGGAGAGCTCCTCGCTGGTGCATTCGCGCGTGCGGTCGTATCCCCGGTTCAGCTCCTCAACACGGCTCCGGTCGACGTCGAAGCCCGCGACCTCGAAGCCCGCCTTGGCGAAAGCGACGGCAACCGGCAATCCGACGTAACCCAAGCCGACGACCGCAATACGGCGCCGCATGCTCTGAGCACTCATTAAAACATTCCCGCTGCTGTTCTTGGCCCGACCCGAGCGCGCACACGTCAGTATGCGGCCCCTGAGTTATATTGCACACCAAAACCGGTCAATGGGACACTCCCGCCTCACGCCATCCGCAATTAAGGTTGTGGTGCGATGCCTCTGCGGGCGGTGCGGATGGCGATGAGCTTTTCGCTGCTTTTCTGCCGCAGGCGATGCATCGATCATTCCATCAAAGCAGTTAATTCGCCGGCTCAGGTTGCGACGTTGCGACCCCCTGCTCCGCGACGAGCCTCGCGGCCAGATCGCGAGAGAACTCGGCGGCGCCTCCGGCGTTCAAATGCTGCGAGTTGTAGAAGTTGTCCCTGCTCGCAGAGATCGGCGAGCCGCTGTAGTCCCACAGGGGGACGCCGAATTCCCGCTTCAAGGCGTCGAACCCGGCGAAGATCTCATCGCGATTGCTGGTCATCTTCTGCATGGGGGCGTACTCGGGCGAATAGACGAGCAGCACCTTGATGCGATGCTCCCGGCAAAGCGCCAGCAGCTTCTTCATCTCGGTCACCCCGGCGGGCTCGACCTCGAACGTCACGCCCTTCGGGTTCAGCCGCTGGAAGCGCTCGAAATCCTCCGTCCATGCCGTGTAGCGCGGCTTGAAGCCCTGGACATGATCCTCGGCCGGGCTCCAACCGACAAGCCGCAGCGCGCCGAGCACCCAGGTGAAGCGCAGGTCGGCGGCCGTATAGCCGTAGAGCGGGATGACCCTCGATTTCCAGATATCCGGATCGATGAGGGCGAGGGCTGCGTAGATGGCGGGCTCGGACAGATACGGCATGTACTGGGCCGGATCGTAGACGCCGCCGTGCGTGACCTGGAAGCTGAAGGCATCGAGGTTGTGAATGAGAAGCGCGGGCGCCTTGTTGTGGCGCAGATAGGTGGCGAGGCGGGCGACCTGCATGTCGGTCTGGGAGCCGTTCAAGCCGATGTTGTACGTCGTGCGCCCGGTGCGCTCCTGGATGAGGGGGGCGTCGTAGTGCGAGAGGGCGCGGGACGAGCCGGTGATCAGGATGTCGGCGTTGATTGCGCCATCGACGATGCGGTTCGAGACGCCGAAGGACGATGTGCCGATGCGGCGTAGCCCGGTGTCGATCATGGCGTCGAGCGCGAAGGCCAGCATGGCGAGCAGTGCGACGAAGGAGGCCAGCCGTATGACGCCCTGCGTCATCGGCACCGGCTGATCCCTGACCAAGCTCTCCTTTGTTGTCCGGCTTTCGCTCATGCGGTGTGCGAGACCTCTCCTCTAGAACTGAAAATAGATGAACTGCGCCTGCTGAAACACGCCGAACATGACCATGATCATGATGGCGCTCGCATAGACCGCCCAGCGGCCGGCGAGGGGAAGGCGGCCGATCAGGCTCGCGAACGAGACGCGCTTCTCCGCCACCTCGATGGCTTCCAGGACGAGGATGGCACCTACCGCGACCGGCATCTGGCGCATGAGAAACTGCTCGGTGGCGATCTCCTGGAAATTCCAGTCCGTCGCCAGGTGGGTGAGAATGTACCAGGCGTCGGACAGGCTCTCGGCGCGGAAGACTATCCATCCGATGCAGGTCAACGCGAACGTGCCGGCCCACATGATGACGCGCCGCGGCCATGTGGTCTCGTAAAGGCCCACGGCGCCGTAGATGCCGTTGCGGGCGCCTTTGGTGAGGCTGCCGACGATCAGATAGACGGCGTTGAGGAGCCCCCACACGATGTAGGTCCAGTTGGCGCCGTGCCAGAGCCCGCTGATGCCGAACGTGACGAGCAGGCTGGCGAAATGGCGCCCTTCGCCGAATTGGCTGCCGCCCATGGGGATGTAGACGTAGTCGCGGAACCATGTGGAGAGCGACATGTGCCAGCGGCGCCAGAACTCGGAGATCGAACGCGAATGGTACGGCTGGTCGAAGTTCTCCGTCAGCTTGAAGCCGAGCACGCGCGCCGAGCCGATGGCGATGTCGGAGTATCCGGAGAAGTCGCAATAGATCTGGTAGGCGAAGAATATGGTGGCGATGGTGAGCTGGAGGCCGTTGTGGCCTTGCGGGTCGGCGAACACGTCGTTGACGTAGAGCGCGAGGCGGTCGGCGATGACGAGCTTCTTGAATAAGCCCCACGCCATGCGCTTCAAGCCCGACACGACCCGGTCGTAGTCGAAGTCATGGCGTTCGTAGAACTGGTGCAGAAGGTTCTGCGGCCGCTCGATCGGACCGGCGACGAGTTGCGGGAAGAACATGACGTAGGTGGCGTAGATGCCGAAGTTGCGCTCGGCCTTCTGATGCCCGCGATAGACCTCAATGACGTAGCTCAGGCTCTGGAAGGTGTGGAACGAGAGGCCGATCGGAAGGATGATGTCGAAGACCGGCCGCGGCACCTCGAAGCCGAAGAGACTTGCCGCGCCGATCATGTTGTCGGTGAAGAAGTAGAAATACTTGAAGACGAAGAGGACGAGGCAGGTGGCGACCACGCTCAGCCAGAGCCACCGCTTGCGTGCCGGCCCGGCCGCCTTCTCGATGTAGAGCGCCGCCACGTAGTCGATGACGATGGTCAGCGCCAGAATGAGAATGTAGACCGGCACGAACGCCATGTAGAAAATGCAGCTCGAGACGAGCAGCAGCGGCGTCTGCCACTTTTGCGGCAGCACGAAATAAAGACTGGCGACGATCGGGAAAAAGATCGCGAATTCTAGAGAGTTGAAAAGCATGGAGCGGGCGTCACGCGTGGGGCGGGTTCAGGGACAGTCGGCTCGGATCGCGTGCGCACCCCTGCGGCGTGCGGCCTGGCCCTCCCCTCGCCCCAGTGCGGGAACGATCGCCCATCGCGTACCCCTCCTCCGCACCACGTGACATGCAGCGCAGCCGCCGCTGCCCCCGTCAGAGCCGCCTCACGACATTGATCCACATGCGATAGCTTTAGCCGGGTGCATAGGCAAGAACCACCGGCCAGTAGCGTTAGCCTTTATGCGAGGCGTCCGTTTTCCGAGACCGACGATGGCGGTTGCATTGACGCCGGCATGTTGGCATGCGTGTACCTCATGACAAGCCTCGACACCCTTCTTGAACAGTTGAAGGCCCTGCAGCGGCGTCTGCAGGGCGAGAAGCTCGAACGCTTTCGCCGCAGGGTGCCTCTCGGCGACCTCCTGACCGACCGGGCGGAGAACGCGCGCGAATACGGCTTCGGGGAAGGCACGACCTGCTACGACAACGTGCTTATCCTGGGCGACGTGAAAGTCGGCCGGCATACGTGGATCGGTCCGGGCGTCGTGCTCGACGGCCAGGGCGGGCTCGAGATCGGCGACTACTGCGCGATCTCGAGCGGCGTGCAGATCTATACCCATCACACGGTGCGGCGCAGCGTGCAGCTCGGCG
>JBFXEP010000165.1:0-6881 GCA_050179995.1 Hyphomicrobium sp. | reverse complement strand
AATATCGACGCGGCCTGCGCGAACAACGCGGATACCACCGTGAACATCACCGACTCGACCTTCACGCGCTGGGGCGTCATCCTGCAGCAGGACATCGATGCTGCGGCGATGACGGTCTGGCTCAAGTACTACAAGTATGAGCTGGAGGCCGACTTCCTGGATTCGAACTCGGGCCTGAGCGGCAAGCAGGACTTCCATGATCTCGACATGGTGACGTTCGGCGCAGCCATCTTCTTCTGATGGACCACGGATGGGTTTGCCCCGACGGGGCAAACCCTTGCTGGAGGTGATCGATCTTATCCTTCTCCTGTCGAACACTCTCTGGTGAGTTGGGGTCGGCGCACACTCTGCGCCGACCCTTATTTGCGTTTTGAAAGGGCGCGGCAGGCGCACCCCTCCGGTGCGCATCGAACGCGAGACCGAGCCCCTGCGGACGGGTAGCATGTTGTTGCCGACCTTCCTGATCTTCCTTTGCGGCTATACGCTTTCGCAGTTCTATCGCTCGTTTCTGGCCGTTCTCGCTCCCGAGCTTGCAACCGAGTTTGCGTTGTCATCGGCCGATCTCGGCAACATGTCGTCGGCCTGGTTCATGACCTTCGCCGTCATGCAGCTCCCGATCGGCCTGGCGTTCGATCGGCTGGGACCCAGACGCTGCGTCTCCGCCCTGATGCTCGTCGGCGCGCTGGGCGCTGCCGTCTTTGCGTCGGCGCAGTCCGGACGCGATCTCATCGCGGCCATGGCCCTGATCGGGATCGGCTGCTCTCCCATCTATGTCGGAGCGCTTTTCATGTTCGGCCGGGTCTACCCGGCACAGAATTTCGCTCTCCTCTCATCGTGGATGATCGGGATCGGATCCGCCGGCAATCTCCTCGGCTCGACGCCGCTCGCCGTTGCGGCTCAGGCGTTCGGCTGGCGGTCGGTGTTCCTTGGGCTCGCGGCTGCAACCCTTCTCGTCGCCCTGCTGGTCGCTAGGTACATCAAGGATCCCCCGCCGGCGTCCAGCGCGGCCTCCGAAGCAAAACCGTGGCTCGCCGAGATGAAGGAGCTCCTCGCGCTACGCAACCTCTGGCTCTTCGTTCCCATGCTGGCGGTGAGCTACGGGATCGTCGCGGCGGAGCGAGGCGTCTGGATGGGGCCGTTCCTTGCCGACGTCTATGGGCTCGACCAGGTTGCGCGCGGCAACGCCGCGCTTCTCATGGGTGCAGCCATGTGCGTCGGAGCCATTGCCTATGGCCCGCTCGATCGGTGGGTCGGGGCGTGCAAACCGATTGTCGTTGCGGGAACCCTCGCTACGGCGGCCGGCTTTGTCGCGCTTTGGCTCTGGCCGGGAGACGCGTTGACGTCAGCTCTCATCGCCCTGGCTCTCATCGGACTGGCCGGCCTCAATTGGGGTGTGCTGATGGCGCATGCCCGGTCATTCTTCCCCGAGCACCTGCTCGGTCGCGGTATCACGCTCGCCAATTTCCTCTGCATGGCGGGCGCGGGCATCATCCAGGTGCTCTCAGGCGAGCGCGTCGGCTTCCTCAAAGCCACCTCCAACGCCGAGACGGCCTATGCGTCGCTGCATCTCAGCTTCGGTCTCGTGCTGCTGGGCGCGGTCGTCCTCTACATGTTGGCGGCCGAGACATCGCGAGCGTCACGTTGATGCCAGGAGCAGTATGAACCTCTCTAGTGTGGCTGACGATCGTTCGGGCGCGTGGCTGAGCGCTTTGCCTCCACAGCGGCCAAGGTTGCCGCGACGGCGAGCGCGCAGGCAACCGGCTGCGGCTTCTCGGCTTCTTTTTTGTCTGAATAGCTGTCCCCGTTCACAGCCCGCACCGCCACCTCGGCGGCGCGCAGGGGAACGATGGTCGCCGGCGTGGACTCGACGGAAGGTCGCGGTGGCGTTACGGCCGGCAGCGAGGGAAACGGGCGCGCATCGGGAGGCGGCACGAAAGTCTGCTGGGGTCGCCTCTGAGCGACCGGCACAGGCGGCGTAATCTTGACGGCAGGTCGAGGGGTCTCATCGCGATGGGCGGGTCGTGGCTGGCGCCGCCGTGACAGCACGGCCCACAGACAGAGAAGAGCCGCTGCGCCCATCAACAGGAGCGGGATCGAAGAGGTCGGACGCGATACGAGTTCGGACCACAACATAGTGTACCTCCCATTCGCGTCCGCGCTTTTTCCGCTGCTACACGGGCCGGCGTCCGGACGCTGACGCCTCCTTCTAGTGGCGACGGGCCTTTCCCCCGATGCAGGACTCCTCGAACCGGTCCATGAATCGATGGATTGCGCCGTATGCACGATGCCGGCCAACGATGCCCTCTACGCTCAGTCCATGGCGGAGACACAGCCCGATCAGCGCGGCCTGGGTTCGGTTGCTGCACTCGAGCGAGGCGAATATCGAGGTGACGTAGAACTTGACGGTCGCCTCGGAGACGCCGAGCACCCCGGCGATTTGCTTGTTGGGGTAACCGAAGGTCAGAAGCGACAGAACCTGTTTTTCGTGATCGCCCATCGATCTGACGCGATCGAGCAATTGACTGTTTGTCATTCAGCATCAAACGATGGTGCGTGAGACCAGCAGAAAACCCGCGGGCAAGAGGCCCGCGGGTTCTCGCGCGAGATCAGCGGGCGGCCACGACCCTCTCCCTGAGGACGCCGCCGGGCTTCTTCATGCCCACTTTCCTGCGGAATTCGTCGGGAGAAATGATGTCTCTGCCGAGGAGCCGGGCGATCTGGCTGAACTGGTACCAGGTGTCGACGTTCTTGGCGATCTTCTCGTCCTTGTGCGGATACCTCCAGACGGTATCCTCCATGCCGATGCGGATGTTGAGGCCGAGAAGCAGGGCAAACGTCGCGAGATAGCTCGATGCGCGCCCGGAGGCACAAACGACGATTTCGGAACTCTCATCGATCTCCTTGATGCGGTTCACGTAGTGCATGAGCACTTCCACCATCGCCTTCGGGTTCTGCATCGGCGAGCCGCCGGGCAATGCCGGCAACACGACCCAGTAGTACGGAGGCTCGACGGCGCCGGTCTTAATCAGGTAGCGATCGGCGTTGTCGATATCGCCGTCGCTGTAGACCGCGATCTGCGGCTTGACGTTGAGTTCCTGGAGAATGCGCGCCTTTTCGATCATAACGTGCGGCGGCTTGGCGAACAGGGTATCGCCGCAGAATGCCGCGACCGTGTTGATCGGCGTCTGATCGAACAGGCCATCCTGTAGGCATTCGATCATCTTGGACCATTCGCCGGTCTGGAACGGCACCATGCATCCGCACACAAGCCGATCCGGATATTGCTTGCGGATAGGATCGATTACATAGTGAAAGAGCTTCGGATCCAGCACGTTGTGCCCATCCTCGCCCCGCACGTGGACATGGATGTTCGGGGCGCCCGCCTCGGCGCAAGCGAGAGCCTGATCACGGATCTCGTCGGGGCTGGTCGGGTGGTTGGCGTTTCCGCGCTTGCTGTAGAACGCGCCGGTGATCGTCTGCGTGATGAGAACCTTGTCCGCAACCTTCCACTTGGGCTGCACCTCGAACCCTGATCCGTAAACGGTATGGACCGGGTCGATGATCTCGGGAAGGCCGTAGGGAATCCAGACGCACTGAAAGTCCTGCTTCAGGCCGAGCGGGTTCGGATCCTTCTTCCAAGCCTCGATGTAGTCCCAGTTGACATTGTCCTTCTTGATGCGTTCCTGCATGGCGCTCCTCTAGGGCTTTGTTTATTTGCGCGAGCCATTGGTGGGGGAATGCCCCTGGGCGGCAATCTAACAAAGGGCTTTGCAACCGCCGTTGTCTGACTGCGCACCACCCGTTGTGCGAGGGCGAACACAGATGGTGATTGCATTGTCAGCGGCGCTTTTGTTCGCGCGGGAACGGTCAGGGAAGGCGGACAGTGATTGTTGGGAAGAGTAGGTACACCGGCGCGCGAGCCATGCCTGGTCGATAAGATCCAGGCTCCGGAAGGCGGATCGCAAACGCGACCTGGCGTTCTTCATCCTTGCTATCGACAGCAAGCCCGCGCGACTGTGACGTTGTCGCGCTCCGTGTCGATGACGTGGCACGCGATGGACCGAGCGACCATCCGGCAGAAGAAGAGGGTGCGGTTCGCAGCGCGGTTTAGATATCGACGATCGGAGCTGCGTGGGCTTCCTCGTTGCCGGCTCGAGCCAGGCGATCGAGCGTTGCTTTGAGCCCGGCGGTGTCGGGACAGATGACAAGCCGGCTTGCGCGTCCCCAGCTCAAGTGCACCACGTGGTAGCCTTGATTGTGGGTGCGGACACCGTCGGTGCCGGAGTTGGTTTCGTTCCAGGCGACAACGACGATGGTGTTCCAAGGTCCGCCGCTGACCAGAACCTCTCTGAGGTCGAAGTGAATGTCGGGAAGCAGACGGTACAGCCGTTCATACCAGCGCCGGGTGGCGGCAAGCGT
The DNA here is from genome assembly GCA_050179995.1 of Hyphomicrobium sp. Lineage (GTDB taxonomy): Bacteria > Pseudomonadota > Alphaproteobacteria > Rhizobiales > Hyphomicrobiaceae > Hyphomicrobium_C. The sequence goes on along the minus strand of JBFXEP010000165.1, from coordinate 2,462 downwards.
CCGGCGTGTGCCGCTCAGCGCATGATCGCCCAGGAATGAATGTTCGAACCGAGGCGCAAACTGTTCGAGGACCGGCTCGGCGTCGCCTTGATTCACGGCGTCGAACAATTGCCTGATCCTGCGCCGCACGATGGCGTGATACATGTCGTGCCCCACAAATTGGATGGGGTTGCGGAACATACAAGGCAGAAGCCTGACAGACGTGCGTGACCGATTTGCGTCACGCTGGTCGTATTACACCAAGCCCAAGCGCCGAGCGATTAGAAGGCGGTTAGAATGAGCGGTCATGGCGATTATGGGCTAGCCTCGCCATCGGACGAGTATTTGCTTAACTCAGCGTCGCTCCGCTTGCCGCCCTGTGAGCGCGGATTCAAGTGATCGCGCGTCGTCATGCGCGGTTCGCCGATGGTGTCCGTTTTGGTGGAATCCCGCGTAGTGAGCATCTGGCCCTCCCGGACGCGGTCCCTGCTGCTCTTCGGCCCATCGCTCGGCTTGACTTTTTAGCCTAAAGGTCTTCGAGACCGATTTGCCGTGGTGGCGAATCCGTGCCCGCCAGTTGCCGGAGGGTAGCTTGACGATGGAGGCCATGACGGTATGTCCAATTCCCTGTTGGACAGATCCGCATTCAACGTGCGGGGTCTGCTCACGCCGTGCTCACGTGAGCAATTCGTGAGCGTGGAGGCTGGAAACACCTGCGAACACGCGTGAGCATGTTCACTCTTCGTGCTTTTGAACTATATAGGAAAATGCGTGCAATCTCAATCGCATAGGTTCTGCGTGGCACCCATGATGGAGTGGACGGACCGGCATTGCCGGGTCTTCCATCGCCTCATGACGCGTCATGCGCGTCTCTATACTGAGATGGTGACGGCGGAGGCGGTCATGCATGGCGACCGTGCGCGCCTGCTCGCCTTCAGCGCCGAGGAGCGGCCGCTCGCCCTGCAGCTCGGCGGCTCCGACCCGGCGAAGCTCGCCTCAGCGGCGGCAATCGGCGAAGCGCTCGGCTATGACGAGATCAACCTCAATGTGGGCTGTCCGTCGGACCGCGTGCAGGAAGGGCGCTTCGGCGCCTGCCTGATGGCGGAGCGGGAGCTGGTGGCGGCGTGTATCGCGGCCATGAAAGCGAGCGTTGCGATCCCGGTGACGGTGAAGTGCCGCATCGGCATCGACGACCAGGACAGCGAGCGCGATTTCAAGCGCTTCATCGACACGGTGGCCGACGCAGGCGTGACCACGTTCATCGTACATGCGCGCAAGGCCTGGCTTTCCGGGCTCTCGCCCAAGGAGAACCGCGAGGTGCCGCCACTCGACTATGGGCGCGTCTACCGGCTCAAGGCGGCGCGGCCTGAGCTCACCATCGTCATCAACGGCGGGGTCGAGACGCTCGAAGCCTGCCGCGAGCATCTCGCGCACGTGGATGGCGTGATGCTGGGCCGCGCCGCGTATCAGACGCCCTACCTCCTGGCGGAGGTCGATCGCGCTTTCTTCGGGTCGGATGCGCCGGTGCCGTCGCGGGGCGATGTGCTGCGCTGCCTGGTGCCCTATGTGCGCGGGGAGATGGCGGCGGGGGCGCGGCTCAATTCCATCACGCGCCACATCCTCGGCCTCTACCACGCGCAGCCGCGGGCGCGCGTGTTCCGGCGCCACCTCTCCGAGCACGGCGTGGGCGAGGGACCGGGGATCGAGGTTCTGCTCGAGGCCATCGCGCTTGCCGAGGGGCAAAGCGAGGACGTGCGCGCGCTTGCGTTCGCCGCGGACTAGCGGGGCTCCATGGATCCCACGCTCGCCAACGGCGAACTCGCCTGGCTGGTGCTGGCGCTGCTGCTCGGCGGCCTCGTCACGGGATTCCTCGCGGGGCTGCTCGGCATTGGCGGCGGCGGTATCCTGGTGCCGGTGCTCTACGAGACGTTCACCTTGCTCGCGGTGCCGGACGACATCCGCATGCACATGGTGCTCGGTACCTCGTTCGCGGTGATCGTGCCGACGGCGCTCTCGTCCTTCCGCGGGCACCTCAAGACCGGCGCGGTCGATACGGCGATCCTCAAGCGCCTCGGGCCGTTCGTAGTGGCGGGCGTGGTGGCCGGCATCGGGCTCGTGTCGCGGGTGTCGAGCACGGAGCTCAAGTGGGTGTGGATCGTGTGCGCGCTGCTGCTCGCGCTCAAGATGGCCTTTGGGCGTGCGGACTGGCGGCTCGCCGACGATGTGCCGGACAATTGGCTCGTCAAGATCGCGGCGTTCGCGATCGGTCTCATCTCGACATTGATGAGCATCGGCGGCGGCATGTTCATCATCACGCTCTTCACGCTCTGCGGCTGGTCCATCCTCAAGGCGGTGGCGACGTCGAGCGGTTTCGGGCCGCTGATCGCGGTGCCGGGCGTGATCGGCTACATCTGGGCCGGCTGGGGCATTCCGGCGCTGCCGCCCGTCTCGCTCGGCTTCGTCAGCGTGCTCGGCGCGGCGGT
>JBFXEP010000164.1:0-6882 GCA_050179995.1 Hyphomicrobium sp. | reverse complement strand
TGACGTAGACGTCGGGCAGGAAGTGCATCTCGATCTTCAAGACGCCGTCGCCCTGGCAGGCCTCGCAGCGGCCGCCCTTGACGTTGAACGAGAAGCGCCCCGGTCCGTAGCCGCGCGCCTTGCTCTCCGGCAGGCCCGCGTACCAGTCGCGGATCGGCGTGAAGGCGCCGGTGTAGGTGGCCGGGTTCGAGCGCGGCGTGCGGCCGATGGGGCTCTGGTCGATGTCGATCACCTTGTCGAGGTGCTCGAGGCCGACGAGCTTGTCGAACGGCGCCGGGTGCTCGCGCGCGTTGTTGAGGCGGCGCGCGACGGCCTTGAAGAGCGTGTCGATCAGCAGCGTGGACTTGCCGCCGCCCGAGACGCCGGTGATGCAGGTCAGCAATCCGAGCGGGATCTCGGCGGTGACGTTCTGCAGGTTGTTGCCGCGGGCGCCGACGACTTTGAGCGTGCGGGATTTGTCGGAGGGGCGGCGCTGCTTCGGCAGCGGGATCTGGCGCGCGCCGGAGAGGTATTGGCCGGTGAGGCTGCGCGGCGAGGCCATGATGTCGTCGGGTGTGCCCTGGGCGATCACCTCGCCGCCGTGGATGCCGGCGCCGGGGCCGATGTCGACCACGTGGTCGGCGGTCATGATCGCGTCCTCGTCGTGCTCGACGACGATGACGGTGTTGCCGAGGTCGCGCAGGTGGCGGAGCGTCGCCAGCAGGCGGTCGTTGTCGCGCTGGTGCAGGCCGATGGAGGGCTCGTCGAGCACGTAGAGCACGCCGGTGAGGCCGGAGCCGATCTGGGACGCGAGGCGGATGCGCTGCGATTCACCGCCCGAGAGCGTGCCCGCGGCTCGCGACAGCGTCAGGTATTCGAGGCCGACGTCGTTCAAGAAGACCAGGCGCTCGCGGATCTCCTTCAGGATGCGGGTCGCGATCTCGGTCTGCTGTTTGGTGAAGGTCTTGGGGACCTCGGTGAACCAAAGGTTCGCGGCCTTGATCGACATGTCGCCGACCTCGCCGATGTGCAAGCCGGCGACCTTCACCGCGAGCGCCTGCGGCTTCAGGCGATAGCCGTGGCAGGCCTCGCAGGGCTTGGCGTCCTGGTAGCGGGACAGCTCCTCGCGCACCCAGTCGCTGTCGGTCTCCTTGAAGCGGCGGGCGATGTTGCCGATCACGCCCTCGAAGGTCTTCTCGGTGGTGTAGTTGCGGGTGCCGTCCCAGTAGGTGAACGTGATCTCCTCGTCGCCGGAGCCGAACAGGATGGCGAGCTGCACGTGCTTGGGCAGGCGCTCCCAGGGCGTCCTCATCGACACCTTGTAGTGCTTGGCGAGGCTTTCGAGGGTCTGCTCGTAGTAGGGCGAGGTGGCGCCGGTCTTGGCCCACGGGTAGATGGCGCCCTTCTCGAGGGAGAGCGAGCCGTCGGGGACGACGAGGTCGGGCTCGAACACCAGCTCGGTGCCGAGGCCGTCGCAGGTGGGGCAGGCGCCGGCCGGGGCGTTGAAGGAGAAGAGGCGCGGCTCGATCTCCTCGATGGTGAAGCCGGAGACGGGGCAGGCGAAGCGGGCCGAGAAGGTGATGCGCTCGTGGGTCTCGTTCTTGCTCTTGTTGGCGCCTTCCGTTTCCTCTTTCGGGAGCGGCTTGTCGGCCAGCTCGGCGAAGACGATGCCGTCGCCGAGCTGAAGCGCGGTCTCGAAGCTGTCGGCCGCGCGCTTGGCGATGTCGCGGCGCACGACGAGGCGATCGACCACAACGTCGATGTCGTGCTTGAACTTCTTGTCGAGCTTGGGTGCGTCGGGGATCTCGTAGAAGGTGCCGTCGATCTTGACGCGCTGGAAGCCCTTCTTCATGAGCTCGGCCAGCTCCTTCTTGAACTCGCCCTTGCGGCCGCGGGCGATGGGGGCCAGCAGGTAGAGGCGCGTGCTCTCCGGCAGCTCCATGACGCGGTCGACCATCTGCGAGACGGTCTGGCTCTCGATGGGGAGGCCCGTCGCCGGGGAGTAGGGCACGCCGACGCGCGCGAACAGAAGCCGCAGGTAGTCGTAGATCTCGGTCACCGTGCCGACGGTCGAGCGCGGGTTCTTCGAGGTCGTCTTCTGCTCGATGGAGATGGCGGGCGACAGGCCGTCGATGTGGTCGACGTCCGGCTTCTGCATCATCTCGAGGAACTGGCGCGCGTAGGCCGACAGGCTCTCGACGTAGCGGCGCTGCCCCTCGGCGTAGATGGTGTCGAAGGCGAGCGACGATTTGCCGGAGCCCGAGAGGCCCGTGAACACGACGAGCGCGTCGCGCGGGATCTCGAGGTCGACGTTCTTCAGGTTGTGCTCGCGCGCGCCCCGGACGTGAATGGTCTTCATCAGCTCGGCGCCGGGGCGGGCGGCGGATTTCTTCGGCGGTTTGCTCATGGGGCCCTTAGGTAGCGTGCCGCCCTCGCGGCGGCAATGCAACCTGAGAGCGCGGGTCGAAATATAGAGTGGATGCCGGGATATAGGGCGCAGGCTGCGGATTTCCAGGGCTGTTTGGGCGTGCGCCATGGTGAGGAGGCGACGATCGAGGCGTTGCGGCCCGAGCCGCGCGGGGAAGGCTACCCCTTCGACGCGGACGACATCGCCGCGTGGATCCGAGCCGGCAATCCGCTCTTCAGGTAGGGCCGCCGGGCGCCTCAGAAGATGCCCTCGAAGCCCTTGCAGCGCTCCTGCGTGCAGCCGAGCCAGCGGGTTTTCGTGACGTCGGGCTTGCAGTCGGGGCCCTTGGTCGTCCAGGTGCAGCCGACGAAGCGGGAGGCGGCGATCACGCAGTCGTCGATGGTGCAGTCACCGCCCATGTTGCAGAGCTCGAAGCGGCATTCGATGAACTCGCATTCGACGAGCGTGCAGCCGCGGAAGGAGGTGGCGGGGAAGACGCACGCCTCGAAGCGCGTCTTGGCGATCAGCGCGCAGTTGAAGAAGCCCCAGTAGAAATCGCTGCTGGTCAGAGTGCAGCTCTCCATGACGCCGTCGAAGCTCAATCCTTCGAGGGCGATGGCGTCGAAGGTGGTGCGGCGCACGACGCAATCGCGCCACTCCGGCGCGAAGGCGCCCGGCGGCGGATTGTCCTCGTTGAAGAGCTCGTCCTCGATCAGCATGGCTGGCCTCTTACGGAAATCGCCCGTGCATTCTTTCTATGGGCCAGCCTTGTCCGCAAGGCGCGAGATGGAGCGCGCGGGCGACGGCTTGAGCGGAGTCAAGGAGTGCCGTTCCGATCGCAGGCAAGCATTCGGCAACCGCGTGAACCGGGGCATCAGCAATGGCAAAAATCGTCCTCGTCGTCGGGCATCCCCGGGCCGATACATTTTGTGGGGCTCTCGGCGAAGCGTATCGCGACGGCGCCGCAGCGGCCGGCCATGAGGCCACGGTCGTGGCGCTGGCGTCGCTCGCGTTCGATCCCATCCTGCGCGGCGGCTACTCCCAGGTGCAGCCGCGCGAGCCCGATCTCGAGGCGGCCTATCTCGATTGTCTCGCGGCCGACCATCTCGTGCTCATCTTTCCGCTCTGGCTCGGCGACATGCCGGCGCTCCTCAAGGGATTTCTCGAGCGCATTCTTCAGCCGGAGCTGATCCGTTCCGTGAAGGCGGGTGCTTTTACGCAGGTGCTCAAGGGCAAGTCCGCGCGCATCATCGTCACCATGGGCATGCCGGCCTTCGTCTATCGCTGGTGGTTCGGCTCCTACGCCGTCAAGATTCTCAAGCGAAACATTCTACGCTTCATGGGAGTTGGGCGCGTGTGTGTGACGGTGCGCGGGTCGATCGAGGCCGTGAGCGCCGAGAAGCGCCAACGCTGGATCGAGGCCGCGCGTGAGTTGGGGCGCCGCGCCCTCTGACGGCAGGCGACCGCCTGTTTGCGCTCACTGTACCGGTGTGGCGGGCGGGGGGAGGACGCCGGCCTTCTTGATGCCCTCCAGGAATTTCGCAATGTCCTCGTCGGGGTTGTTCCAGAGGTGAAACCAGGTCTTGAAGGTGTCGATTGAGGTGCCGGGCTCCTCGTCGAGATGCGCCGACGTCGTGTCGTCACGCCAGCGCTGCCGTCTGGAAGAGCGTGACGCGGAGGCCGCCGTGGGGGACGGGCGCGGCGGGCGGCGCGAAGGGGAGGCCGGTGGCTTTGGCGAGGGCCGCTTCGCTGGTGACGAGGCCGACGCGCCAGCCGGGAAACCTCTCGAGCAGGATCTGGCCGAGCGTGCGGTAGAGGGTGCGCAAGCGCGCCTTGTCGCCGATGCGGCCGCCGTAGGGCGGATTGACGATGACGAGGCCGGGCGGGCCTTCGGGGGCTTGCAGCGCGCTGATTGACTGCTCGCGAAACTCGGTGAAGTCTGCGACGCCCGCGCGCCCGGCGTTGGCGCGGCTCATGGCGATGGTGCCCGCATCGCGGTCGCTGCCGTGGCAGCGGAACGCTGGCGTGACGGCGCGCGCCGCGAACTTCTCCTTAAGTGCTAGCCAAGCCTCCGCGTCGAAGGTCGCGAGGTGCTCGAAGGCGAAAGGACGCGCGCGACCCGGCGCGAGGCGGGCTGCAATCTCCGCTGCCTCGATGACGAAGGTGCCCGAGCCGCACATGGGGTCGAGGACGGGCTCGCGGCCGTCGTAGCCGCACTGGCGCAGGAACAGCGCGGCGAGGGTCTCGCGCATGGGCGCCTTGCCGACCGCCTCCTTGAAGCCGCGCTTGTGCAACAACTCGCCCGAGGTGTCGACGGAAAGCGCGCAGCGGTCGGCCTCGATGCGCGCGCGGACCGTGATCGGCGCGTCATCGGCGAGCGGGGCGCCGGTCGCGTCGTGGATCGCGGTGGCGATGCGCTCCGCTGCGGCGCCCGAGTGATAGATGCGGGACTTGGCGCACGTCGCCTCGACGCGGATCGGCACGCCGCGACGCAGGACGCCGTCCCAGGGCACGCGCCGCGCGCGCTTCTCGAGCTCGGCAAGCTCATCGATACGAAAGGTGTCCAGACGGGCGAGGACGCGGCTCGCGCCGCGCATCACGAGATTGGCGCGCCACACGTCGTGCCAGCGGCCCTCGATACGCACGCCGCCGGGCACGGCCTTGGGAGCGCGGAAGCCGTTGGCTTTGGCTTCCTCGCAGAGGACGGGCTCGAGTCCAGGAGCGGTGACGAGGAAGATCTCGAAGTCGCCGTTGGGTTTCATGCGGCCTACCTATCCGCGTTCGGCGGGCGGCACAAACGGCTGGCGCGCGTCAGAACAGCGCCAGCATCAAGGGCAGCGTTCCGTTCCTGCCTTGCTGCGGTGCGGAGCCGATGCGCACGGTTGGCTTGCATCTGCTATTTTTTGCGCGCTGCTTGTTCAGCCGATGGAAACCAATTTGCGGTGAGGGCTCCCTCGGGGGCCAATCGATCTTGACATATGCCTCGTGCAGGCCAACTCTGCAGATAGTGGCTATCGCTGCCATGTCTCCCTTACGGGGTCCGCACCCCGCTCGACGACATGCAGCACCCCCCGGTTGAGAGGATGGCCATCATTTCCGTGGTCTTGCGCGTTGCTGGCTGGCCAGCGTGCAGCGCCAAGGCCACGGTCCCGTGTCAACAGCGAATGGAGGGAGGATGACGCCACCTGGTCGTAACCTCGGACCCCGCGCTGATGCGTGGTCCAGGCTTGGCTAGCGCGCGCCGCTTGAGCTCAAGCACCGCGTACCCGAGCCCTTCGAAAGCAAAAATCGTCGACTTCATGCGAGGGCGGAGAGCCGGTCGAGATCACGGCCGGTGCCAGAGCCTCGCCTCATAAGCCCGGCTTGGCTGGGCAGGTTATCGAAGACAAAGAGCCCCGATCGGCCGATAGCGCGACGGGGCTCGATCTGTTTTCAGGGGTGGCTTTGCGCCGCTGCGAGCGCGTGCCGCCCCGCCCGACGAGCGCTGCCGCGCTACGGCCCCATGCAATCGTTCTCGTTCTGGGTTGCGGTCTTCGGCTTGTCCTCGTGGTCGGCGGGGCGGCCGTTGCCCTGGACGCCGTCGGCGCGGGCGCGCAGGTAGACGTAGATGTCATCCAGGTAGCACATGACGTTCTTGTTGTTGCCGAAGGACGGCATGACCAGGTTCACAGCCGTGTTCACATCCTGCTTGCCGTTGACGACGACGTTCTGGAAGTCGTTGTAGCCGATGGTCTTCAGGGACTGCGTGAGGTCGGGAGCGAAGCTCGAGCCCGAGCCGTCGAAGCCGTGGCACACTTCGCAAGTGCCGTTGAAGCGCCGGTAGCCCGAGAAAGTGTACCAGTCGACCCTGTCGTTCTTGCCGATGTTGTAAGTGGGGTTGCCGTTGGCGTCGAAGTACTTGCCGTCATCCGAGGAGGCGACCTTCGGATCGCCGACGGGGCTGGCGGCGGTTGCGGGATCGGTCGTGTCGGCGAGCGCGGTGGCGCTAACGGCAACGAGGGCCAGGAGGGCCAGCATAAATGTGCGCATGTGAAATCCCTTGCGATGCTAGTGCCCCCGAAATTTTGCGTTCTGCTTGAGGGCTTTCCGCGGAGATATGCGTGACCTCCGGGAGCGCAAGGCTGGTTTACCGCGATGTAAACTCATGGCCTTTTTGGCCGCAGGGAGGTACAACTCCGTGACGGCTTCCGCCGTCTGAACGGCACATGAACCTGCCGCTCAAGGCTGGTTCAGGCACGCCGTGGCACATCCGCGCGGACGGCTCAAAATTGCGACGCACGACGCGCGCATGATGCCGCCTCGCACAACGATTTCGAGGGAACGACACCGATGACAGACCGAGCAGAGGTCCACGACCCGCATCTGGGCCCCGTGAACCGCATCGTCCCGTTTCTCAAGACCGCGGCCCTGGTGGTGACCATCGTGGGCGCGATCCCGACCGCGATCACCGCCTACCATGCGTGGCAGTACAAGGTGCCGTTCACGCAGGTCTCGCA
>JBFXEP010000163.1:0-6897 GCA_050179995.1 Hyphomicrobium sp. | reverse complement strand
TGGCCCACCTCGTGCGCGATCACATAGGCCTGGGCGAAATCGCCGGGCGCGTTGAAGCGCCGTTTGAGCTCGTCGTAGAAGGCGAGGTCGACGTAGACCTTCCGGTCGAGCGGGCAATAGAACGGCCCCATGGCCGACATGCCCGTGCCGCAGGCCGTCTGCGTGCCGCCGCTGAACAGCACGAGCTGCGGCTCCTCGTACGTCTTGCCGAAGCTCTGGAACACGCGGTTCCACACGTCCTCGGTGTCCGCCAGCACGCGTTTGATGAAGGTTCCCATCGCGTCCTCGTTCTGAGGCACGGACGGCGTCGTCTGCCCCGAGCCCGCGGGCTCTGTGGAGCCCGGCATGCCGGGAATATCGAACGGGTTTTGCGAGGTCGGACGCTTCGGCGCCTCCTGCTGCTGCGGCATCTGGATATCCGGGAAGCCCTGCCCGCCGCCGAGCAGGATGTCGAGCGGGTTGATGCCGAAGAACAGCATGATGGCGCCGAGGATGAGCAGCGTCGTGAGGCTCATGCCGCCCTTGCCGCCGATCGGGATCTGGATGCCGCGTCCCCCGCCCGGGAAACCGAACCCTCCGCCGCCCTGACCGCGGCGGTCCTCCACGTTCTTGCTTTCCCTGTCGTCGTCTTCGTAGCGCATGGAGGCACCCGTGTTAGCGTTGCGTCGCCCGAACATATCCTCTCGGACGGGAGGAGTGCCAGCCGTTTAGAAGAGGAAGGTACCCGCGTCTGCCGCACCGGCGGGCACAGTGCGCCGAAAACTTGGACGGATGCATGACGGGAAAGGCCGGATGCAGTGCAGCATGACGTGCATCCGCCCCGGGCCTCGGGCGGTTTTGAGGGGCGTCTCGCTTTGGCATGTCGATTGCTCTCACGCAAAAGGGACCAGCACGAACGATCCGCTTCCCCGCACGTGCCGATTGCGGCGTATGCGGCGGCAATGTTAGATCGACCGTTCCGTGGAATCCCGCCACACGTCGCGTACGAGGGGAAAACATGCTGTTGCGACCGCTGCCGCCGTTTCGTGCCAAGCCCATGCGCCGGCCCATGACGCCGAAGAGCCCCGCGGAAGGGCGCAAGAACGGCTCCACGGCGGTCACCGTCAAGGCGCACCGCCACCCGGTGAAGTTCGCCCGCCTCGAGCGGACGCCCGCGCTCAAGGTGCTGAGCCGCGAGGCCACCTAAAGCCGCATCAAAGCCCGGCCGACATGCCTCCGTCCACGGCGAGCTCCGCGCCCGTGACGTAGAGCGAATCCTCGCTCGCGAAAAAGAGCGCCGCCCGCCCGATCTCCTCCGCCGTGCCGAAGCGGCGCATCGGCGTCTTGTCCAAAAGAGCCTTGCTGAGGAGCGGGTTCTTGAGGACGCGCTCGGTGAGCGCCGTCTCGATGTAGCCGGGCGCCACCGAGTTCACGCGGATGCCATAGGGCGCATACTCGACCGCGAGCGCCTTTGTCAGTGCCGTCACCGCGCCCTTGGTGGCCGTGTAGGCGGCCAGCTGGCGCAACCCGCGCTGGCCCATGATCGACGACACGTTGATGAGCGATCCCGCCCCCGACGCCTTGAGCAGAGCGAACGCGTCGCGCGCCATACGCACTACGCCGTCGAGATTCACCTCGCGGATCTTGACCCAGTCCGCATCCGTGAGGTGGCGGAAGTCGCTGCGCACATTGAGCCCGGCGTTGTTGACCACCACGTCGGCGCGCCCGAACGCGCGCTCCACATCGCGCAAGAGCGCCGTCACGTCCTGCCCGCGCGACACGTCGACGGCCATCGCCGTCGCCTTGAGCCCCTGGCCGGCGAGCGCCTCAGCCGTCTGCTGCGCGCTCTCCCCGTTGACGTCGGTGACGTAGACGTGTGCGCCTTCGGCCGCGAACACCGTCGCGATGGCCTGCCCGATGCCGGCGCCCGCGCCGGTCACGATGGCAAGCTTGTCTTTCAATCGGTCCATGTGTCTCTACTCGGCAAGCCTTCGCCGGCCTAAGCCGGAACCCATTTGTCGCGCATCGTCACGATCTCCTCGGCCGCCGTGGGATGCAGCGCCACGGTGGCGTCGAAGTCGACCTTGCGCGCCCCGAGCTGGAGCGCGATCGCCGCCATCTGCACGATCTCGGCCGCATCCGGACCCAGCAAATGGCAGCCGAGCACGCGCCCGCTCGCCGCGTCGACCACGAGCTTCATCAGCATCCGTTCGTCGCGCCCCGACACGATGTTGCGCAGCGGACGGAAGCGCGACTTGTAGATATCGAGCTCATGGCCGAACGCGCGCGCCGACTCCTCCGAAAGGCCGACCGTCGCCAGCTCCGGCGTCGTGAACACGGCGCTCGGGATCAGCGTGTGGTCGAACTGCGTCGGCTTGTTGCCGAACACCGTATCGGCGAAGGCCTGCCCCTCGCGCAGTGCGACCGGCGTGAGGTTGACGCGATCCGTGACGTCGCCGACCGCGTAGATGCCGGGCGCCGTCGTCTGCGAGTAGCTGTCGACGATGATCTCGCCGCGGCTGCCCGTCTTGACACCGGCTGTCTCGAGCCCGAGGTCGCCCGTCGCCGGCTCCCGCCCGATGGCCGACAGCACGAGGTCCGTCTCGATCTCGGCGCCGCTCCTGAGCGTGACGCGGAACCCGGCCACATCCTCGTCCACACCTGCGAGCGCCTCGTCCATCACGAGACGCACGCCGCGCGCCCTGAGCGCCTCCATGCAGCCGTCGCGCAGATCCTCGTCGAAGCCGCGCAGCACCTTGTCGCGCCGATGAATGAGCGTCGTCTCGACGCCGAGCCCGGCGAAGATCGAGGCGAACTCGACGGCGATGTAGCCGCCACCGCAGACCGCAATCCGGCGCGGCAGCGCCTTGAGCTCGAAGACCTCGTTCGACGTGATGATGTGCGCTGCACCCGGGATGTCGCCGTAGCGCGACGGACGCCCGCCGGTGGCGATCAGGATGGTGCGCGCCGTGATGCGCGTGCCGTCCGCGAGCTTGACCGCGCCGGGACCGTCGAGCTTCGCCCGCATGTGGAGCGTGAGGCCGCCCTTGGCCTTGATGCCGCCTTCGTAGACCTGCTCGATGCGGTGGATCTCGCGGTCCTTGTTGGCGATCAGCGTCGCCCAGTCGAAGGTCGCTTCCCCGGTCGTCCAGCCGAAGCCGCGCGCGTCCTCGAACTCGTCCTTGAAGCGAGAGGCGTAGACGAAGAGCTTCTTCGGCACGCAGCCGCGGATGACACAGGTGCCGCCGTAGCGGTCGCTTTCCGTGATGGCGACCTTGGCGCCATAGCCGGCCGCGATGCGCGCCGCGCGCACACCGCCCGAGCCGCCGCCGATGACGAAGAGATCGAAGTCGAAGGACATTGTCAGGGACTAAGGATTAGGGATTGCGGACTGGGACCGGAGACTAAGCACCGCGGACCCGGAGAACCAGCCCCCCGGTCCCTGATCCCTAATCCTTAGTCCCTAAACGGCCTCCTGGCTCTCGCCGTACTTGGCCTCGATCACCGCGACGCCCTCGGGGCCGCCGATGATGGCCGCGTCCGCGATGCCGAGGAAGAGCCCGTTCTCCACCACGCCGGGAATGAACTTCAAGGCCTCGTCCAGCGACTCCGGATCATCGATGGCGCCGAACGCGCAGTCGAAGATCAGGTTGCCGCCGTCCGTTACGAACGGGTTGCCGTCGGCGGCGAGGCGCAGCACGATGTCGCCGTGACAGCCGGAATCCGCCGCCAGCATCTCGATCATGTTGCGCGTCGCCGTGACGCCGAACGGCACCACCTCGACCGGCAGCGGAAAGGCGCCGAGCTTATCCACCTTCTTCGAGGCGTCCGCGATGACGATCATGCGGTCGGAGGCGGTCGCCACGATTTTCTCGCGCAGTAGCGCCCCGCCACCGCCCTTGATCAGGCGCAACTCCCCATCGACCTCGTCCGCCCCGTCGATGGTGAGGTCGAGCAGCGGCGTCTCGTCGAGCGTCGTGAGCGGAATGCCCAACCGGTCCGCAAGCACGCGCGTCTGTTCGGAGGTCGGCACGCAGAGCACCGAAAGCCCCTTGCGGACTTCCGCGCCGAGCAGCTCGACGAAGATCGCCGCCGTGGAGCCGGTGCCGAGCCCGAGGCGCATGCGCGGGGCAACGAAGCCGAGAGCATGGCGCGCAGCCGCCGCCTTGAAGTCGTGAGCTGACATCCGGTGTCCTTATTGCCTCGCCCGTGTCTGCCAGTAGGCACGGCCGAGGGCAAGCTTCATGGCGCGCCCGGCGGTCCCCGAGACGCAATTTCACCCCATCCCCGAGCCTTGCGGGCGTCGCCCGTTGCGCCTAAACCCACGCCATGCAGAACGCTACCCTCGTTTTCGACCTCGACGGCACGCTGGTCGATTCGCTCCCCGACCTCGCCGCAGCCACCAACCATGCGCTGTCCGACCTCGCCCTTCCGCTGGTCCCCAAGGAAACCCTGCGCAAGACCGTCGGGTTCGGCGCGCGGCGCATGATCGTCGAAGGCCTGGCGCTGCACGGCCACACGCTGCCCGAGCCGGAGGTGGACCGCCTGCTCGCCCGCTTCCTCGCCTACTACGAGCCCAACATCGCCCTTGAGACGCGGCCCTACGAGGGGGCCATCGACGCCATCGAGGGCTTCCGCCGCGAGGGCGCCCGCATCGCCATTTGCACCAACAAGCGCCTCGCCCTCACCCAGCATCTCCTCGCCGAGCTCGGCATCGCCGCGCTTTTCGATGGCGTCGCCGGCCGCGACAGCTTCCCGGTCTACAAGCCCCACCCCGATCACGTCCGCGGCGCGGTTCGCCTGGCCGGGGGCAGCGTGAAGCGGGCCGTGATGATCGGCGACACCGGCATCGATATCGCCGCCGCAGGCGCCGCGGCCATCCCCGTCGTCGGCTGCGCCTTCGGCTACTCGGAGGCGCCCATCGAGACCCTGAAGCCCGATGCCGTGATCACCCACTACCGTGAGCTCGACGCGGCGGTGCGTCGCCTCCTCGCCGGCGCAACATCTCCGGCGGGCCCCGGCTGATCCGGAAATAGCAGCGATTTCAAGCAGCGACCGCAGGTATCTGCGCACGCCCGGACAACCCAACCGCCGGGCGCGGCAAGCCGGTCGTTTGACAGCCGCCCTTTCCTTCCCCATGTTCCGGCCCCGAGTTTCGAGCACTGAACCGTCCCGCGCATGTCACCGCGCCGGACAATTCTAGGTAGAGCCCAGCGCGCATCTCCTGGGCCCACACAGCACGTTCGAGGCCATAGAAAGCGCACATGAACGTCGTCATCGTGGAATCGGCTGCCAAGGCCAAGACGATCAATAAGTACTTGGGCAGCAACTATAAAGTGCTGGCCTCCTTCGGCCATGTGCGCGACCTGCCGTCGAAGGACGGCTCCGTCGTCCCCGACCGCGACTTCGAGATGACCTGGGAGATCGATCCCGGCTCCCAGAAGATCATCCGCGAGATCGCCGAGGCCGTGAAAAAGGCCGACAAGCTGATTCTGGCGACCGACCCCGATCGCGAGGGCGAGGCCATCTCCTGGCACCTGCTCGAGATCCTGGAGCAGAAGAAGGCCCTGAAGAAGGGCATGACGGTCGAGCGCGTGGCCTTCAACGCCGTCACCAAGCAGGCGATCCTGGCCGCGCTCGCCGAGCCGCGCCACATCGACGAGCCGCTCGTCGATGCCTATCTCGCCCGCCGTGCCCTGGACTACCTCGTGGGCTTCACGCTCTCGCCGGTCCTTTGGCGCAAGCTGCCGGGAGCCCGCTCGGCTGGCCGTGTGCAGTCGGTGGCGCTGCGCCTCGTCTGCGACCGCGAGGCCGAGATCGAAGCCTTCCGCACCGACGAGTACTGGACCATCGAGGCGACCCTCGCCACGGCCGCGGGCGAGGAGTTCCCCGCCCGCCTGCATGCCATCGGCGGCACCGCGCTGAAGAAGCTCGACATCAAGGACACCGAGACCGCCCACGCTATCAAGCGCGCCATCGAGAAAGGCGCCTATCGCGTCGTCTCGGTCGAGAGCCGGGACGTGAAGCGCAACCCGTACGCGCCTTTCGCCACCTCGACCTTGCAAATGGACGCCTCGCGCAAGCTCGGCTTCTCCGCCAAGCAGACCATGCAGGTGGCCCAGAGGCTTTATGAGGGTGTCGATGTCGGCGGCGAGACCGTGGGCCTCATCACCTACATGCGAACCGATGGCGTCACCATCGTGCCGGAGGCCATCAGCGCCATCCGCGGCTTGATCGCGCGTGAGCACTCCCAGCGCTACGTCGCCCCCTTCATCCGCGAGTACAAGACCAAGGCCAAGAACGCCCAGGAGGCGCACGAGGCCATCCGCCCGACCGACGTCACGCGCACGCCCGCTTCCGTCGCCCGCCACCTCGATAGGGACCAGGCCCGCCTCTACGAGCTCGTCTGGAAGCGCGCGGTGGCGAGCCAGATGGCCTCCGCCGAGTTCAAGCAGACGACTGCCGACATCGAGGTCCAGGGCCGCGACGGCAAGACCTACACGCTGCGCGCCACGGGCTCGGTCGAGATGTTCGATGGCTTCCTCAGGGTCTACGACGAGGGCCGCGACGACCGCGTCATGACCCTCAACAAGGGCAAGGACGACACCGCCGACGACGACGACACGAGCCGCCGCCTGCCGCCGCTCGCGGCCGGCGATGCCTTGACCGATCGCGCCGTCGAGCCCGAGCAGCATTTCACCCAGCCGCCGCCGCGCTTCTCGGAGGCGACCCTGGTCAAGCGCATGGAGGAACTCGGCATCGGCCGCCCGTCGACCTACGCCTCGACGCTCGCCGTGCTGCAGGAGCGCGGCTACGTCCGCATCGACAAGAAGCGGCTCATCCCCGAGGACAAGGGCCGCCTCGTCATCGCCTTCCTCGAGAGCTTCTTCAAGAAGTACGTGGAGTTCGACTTCACGG
>JBFXEP010000162.1:0-6940 GCA_050179995.1 Hyphomicrobium sp. | reverse complement strand
CGTCGCGAGTGCGACGCGCTCCTTCTCCCACGCCAGGCTGCTGCGCGCCGCGTCCCCGGGGATCCAGGTTGACTGCACGTAGAGGCTCCAGGCGGTCGCCGGCTGGGCGGGACGCGTTTCCATGGCCCGCTTGGCGGCGTTGAGCAGCTGAGGGCGGATTTCGGCGGCGAGCGTCATGACGAGCTCGCTCTGCACCTCGAGGCCGTCGCCTTCGGCGCGATCGTAGTGCTGGGCCCAGAGGTGGGCGCCGGAGAGCGCGTCGATGAGCTGCACGTTGACCCGCATGCGCTCGCTGTCGCGTTGCAGGCCGCCTTCGACGATGTAGCGCACGCCGAGCTTGCCGCCGACCTCGCGCAGGTCGGCGGGGGTCCGGTATTGGAACGCCGACGTGCGCGAGGCGACGGCGAGCATCTTCACCCTGGCGAGCGCCGTCGTCAGCGCATCCGTGAGGCCGTCGGCGAACGGCCCGTTGGCGCCGTCCTTCGACATGTCCGCGAAGGGCAGGATGGCGACCGTGATGGCATCCTTCGCCATCTCCGGCGCGGGCGCCGGCGGGTTTCCGCCGCCGAGCGAGAGCACGGCAACGAGCCCCAGGACCGCCAGCGCGGAGACCGCGATCACGACCGCGGGGCGCCGCGCGCGAGCGAGCCAGCCGTCGAGCGCTGTGCGGTCCAGGAGCACGGGCAGGGGCGGCAGCGCGGCGTCCGCCTCCGGCTCCCCGTCGCCCGAGCCGGACGTGAGGGTTACGGTATAGGCGCCCTTGGGGATGTCGATGCGGATCGGGTCGTCACGCCCCGATGTGCTGTAGTAGGCCTCGAGCAGCTTGCGCAGCCGCCCGGCCTGCACGCGCACGATCGGGTCCGTTCCCGGATCGAAGTCGTGCCCGCGCTCGAAGACATCGACGCCGATGGCGTAGCCCTTGAGCCGCTCCTCGTCGCCCGCCAGCGTCGCCTCGACGAGGTAGGCGAGCAGCGAGCGCATCTTGGGAGCCGAGGAAAACGCCTCCGACGCGAAGATCGCGGCGAGTTGTCGGTCGACGGCAGCACGCGCGGGCGCCATGTCGTTCGCTCCGATACCTTGTCCCGGCATGCGTCGTCACGCCTCGGCGCGGCAGCCAAATCCTTGGTCGAAAGCGGTGTTTCTTGCGTCGTGCCCCGCGATGTAACGGTAAATAACGGTGTCATACTAACGCCGCGCGCGCCCGTCGCCTACATTACCAACACGTACGAAGGCTGCGAGCGGCGAATCTGCCGCGTTCGCGGCCGTTCGCGTCTTTCCCCAAGCCGAATACGGCGCGCCGCGCGGAGATGATCCTCCACGCCCCGGGGAAACTGCAAACCGAACAGAGCGTTGGACGAGATCGAGCGGATCATGCGCTATTATTTTCATTTGGAGAGCGAGACCACGGTGTTCCTCGATCACCTGGGCAAGGAGTTTGCCGGTGAGGACAGCGCCGCACGCCACGCAGCCAGCATGGCGCGCGACCTTGCGGCGGACGATCAGTGGCTTGGCTGGTTCGTGCAAGTCATCGATGCGAACAACACGCAGGTTCTCTCAGTGCAGATCGTCGACGCTCTGCTGCACGGCTGACCCGGCAAGAGTTGCCCAAACTTCAGTGATGCTCGTTCAGTAGGCGTCGCGCTCTCTCAGATGTCGAGATCCGTCGCGAACGCGGCGCGCTCCTGGATGAAGCGGAAACGGGCCTCGGGCTTCGAGCCCATGAGCGCGTTGACCGCCTCCGCGATGGCGCCCTTGTCGCCGTCGCCGATCTCGACCCTGAGCAGCATGCGCTTCTTGGGGTCCATCGTCGTTTCCTTGAGCTGCGACGCGTTCATCTCGCCGAGGCCCTTGAAGCGGTTGATCTCGACCTTGGCGTTGGCGGCAAACTCACTCTTGAGGAGCTGGTCCCTGTGCTTGTCGTCGCTCGCGTAGACCGACTTCGCTCCGTGCGTGAGCTTGTAGAGAGGCGGCACGGCCAGGAACAGGTGGCCGTTCTCGATCAGCTCGGGCATCTCCTGGTAGAAGAAGGTGATCAGGAGCGAGGCGATATGGTCGCCGTCCACGTCGGCGTCCGTCATGATGATCACGCGCTCGTAGCGCAGGTCGTCGTCGCGGTACTTGGTACCCGTGCCCACGCCGAGCGCCAGGATGAGGTCGGCGAGCAGCTGGTTCTGCGAAAGCTTCGCTGACGACGCGTTGGCGACGTTGAGGATCTTGCCGCGCAGCGGCAGGATGGCCTGGGTCTCGCGGTCACGCGCGCTCTTGGCCGAGCCGCCGGCCGAGTCACCCTCGACGATGAAGATCTCGGTCCCCGCCGCCTGCTGGATCGAGCAGTCGGCGAGCTTGCCCGGGAGGCGCAGCTTGCGCGTCGCCGACTGCCGCCCGATCTCCTTCTCGCGCCGCCGCTTGAGCCGCTCCTCGGCCTGGTCGATGGACCATTCGAGGAGCCGCGTCGCCTGCTGCGGGCTGTCGGTCAGCCAGTGGTCGAAGGCATCCTTGACCGCCGACTCGACGATGCGGGCAGCCTCTTGCGTCGCGAGCTTGTCCTTGGTCTGGCCCTGGAACTCCGGCTCGCGGATGAACACCGAGAGCATCGCCGCCGCCGTGCCCATCACATCCTCGGACGTGATCTGCGCCGCCTTGCGGTTGCCGACCCGCTCGCCGAACTCGCGCAGGCTCTTCGACAGAGCCGAGCGGAAGCCGTTCTCGTGCGTGCCCCCCTCGGCGGTCGGGATGGTGTTGCAGTAGGAGCGGCAGAAGCCGTCCTCGTCGGCGATCCACGCCACCGCCCACTCGACCGAGCCGTGCTTGCCCTCGCGCTCTACATTGCCCGCGAAGAGGTCCTTGGTGACGCGCGTCTGCCCCTCGATCTCGGACGCGAGATAGTCCTTGAGCCCGCCCGGGAAATGGAACACGGCTTCCGCCGGCGTGTCGTCGCTGATCAGCGAGGCATCGCAGCTCCAGCGGATCTCGACGCCGCCGAACAGGTACGCCTTCGAGCGCGCCATCTTGAGCAGCCGCGACGGCTTGAAGTGCGCGCCCTTGCCGAAGATGGTCTCGTCCGGATGGAAGCGCACTTTCGTGCCGCGCCGGTTCATGACCGGGCCGAGCGACTCGAGCTTCGATTTCGGCACGCCGCGCGAGAACGTCATGCGATAGAGCTGCTGGCCGCGCGCCACCTCGACCTCGCACAGGTCCGATAGCGCGTTGACGACCGAGACGCCGACGCCATGCAGGCCGCCCGAGGTATTGTAGGCCTTGCCGTCGAACTTGCCGCCCGAGTGCAGCATGCACATGATGACTTCGAGCGCGCTCTTGTTCTTGAACTTGGGATGCGGGTCGATGGGCATGCCGCGCCCGTTGTCCGTCACCGCGAGGAACCCGTCGGCGTCGAGCCGGACGTCGATCCAGGTCGCGTGCCCGGCGACGGCCTCGTCCATGGAGTTGTCGATCACCTCGGCGAAGAGGTGATGCAGCGCCTTCTCGTCCGTGCCGCCGATGTACATGCCGGGGCGCCGGCGCACGGGCTCGAGCCCCTCCAGCACCTCGATGTCGGCGGCGGTATAGGCTTCGGACGCGTCGCTGGGCTTGCGGGCCCGGTTGGTCTTGTCGGTCATGCTTTGTGTCAGGCTCGAGAAGAGGTCGCGGATCGAGTGGGCCATGCGTTGTCACCTCGTGCGTCGTCGCCTCGTGCCTGGAGGAGGCGTGGCCCGGCGGCGCGACGCAAGACAGACGCGAGCTGAGGGCCCGAATCTTCAGGTTGTCGTGTTCGCCGAGAGGTGGCACGGCGCACTGTGGATTGGCAAGGGCAGGCTGTCGCGCCGCCACACCGCGCCGGAAATCGCGGCGCCTCCGTCGCGCCGAAGGCCACGTTCCGCCCGCGCCGGGGCCGCGCCGCGAGCCGCCAACGTTTCCTTTCTCGCCACGATTTCAAACTGTTCCCGACATCACAATGCCGGAGTTCCGTCACCGCGCGCCCGCGAGCCCGCCGCAGATCGGGATTATCAGGTGTCGTCGTTTCAAAGGCATTTTTGACCAGGAGATTTGACGCATGACTGATCGATCTCTGAAGGCGCTTGCCGCGGCCCCCTTCCTCGCCATTGTCTCCGCGCTGCCCGTGATGGCCGCGGACGCGGCCACCGAAGTCCCCAAGGTTTCCGATCCCGTCACCCACGCCAACCTGTCCATCTACTTCGTCAAGGGACCGTCCGATCCCGGCCCCGTGCCGCTGACCCTCGACGAGGCCCTCGAAAAAGGCAGCGTCAGGGTGCACGAGACGCAGCAGGTGAGCGAGCTCGAGATCGAGAACACCGGCGAGAGCGCGGTCTTCGTGCACGCCGGCGACATCGTGAAGGGCGGCCAGCAGGATCGCGTCCTGACCGTCACCATTCTCGTTCCGCCGAAGTCGGGCCGCGTGCCGATCGCCTCCTTCTGCGTGGAGCGCGGCCGCTGGACCGCGCGCGGCAGCGAGGAGGTCGCCACTTTCGCCAGCTCGAAGGCTTTCATGCCCTCGCTCGAGGGCAAGCGCGCCATGCGCACGGCGCAGAAGGCCGAGGCCCTTGCGGCCCTCGCGGCCGACCCTTCGACGACCGGCTCGACGGCGGCTGGCGTAGAGGCCGGCGTCGCCGCCAGCGAGCCCGCTGCCCAGGCCGCTGTCCCGGAATCGGGCGAGCTGCCGCTGCCCGAGGGTGAGCCGCGCGGCGTGCGCACCATGACCCTCGATGGCCAAGGCGAGATCGTGAGCCCCGCCGCGCCCGATGCGCAAAGCGAGGTCTGGCGCAACGTCGACGCCATGCAGAGCGCGCTCGGCATGAGCCTCAGCGCCAACGTCACCGCCGCGGCCTCGCCTTCGAGCCTGCAGCTCGCCCTCGAGAACGAGAAGCTCGCCAAGGCGCAGGCCGAGTACGTCGGCGCTTTGCAGCCCAAGGGCGAGCAGGGCGGCGACATCGTCGGCCTCGTCATCGCCGTCAACGGCACCGTGAAGAGCGCGGACGTCTATCCCTCGAACGCGCTTTTCCGCAAGTTCTGGGCCAAGCACTTGAACGCCGCGGCGACCGAGGCCATCGCCCGGCGCGACGACACGTCGGCCATCGTGCCGGAGCCGGCCAAGGCCGATGTCGAGGCGTTTCTCGCCGACGCCAGAAACGGTGTGCGCGCCGACCAGCCGCTGAGCGAGGCACTGGAGCTTGAGATTTCCGAGGGCAAGCAAGCCGAATCCTTTGCCTCGCGCCTGAAGGATGGCAAGCTTCTGCACCTCAACGTGCTGGCGAAGTAGGACGCCCGCAGTGCGCGGATTGGCAATGGCCGGGTCTTGACCCGGCCATTGTCGTTTGGGACGGGGCGCGTGCGCCGAAACGACGCCGCAGCACGCAATCTGTGATCCGATGCGGCCTTACTCTGGTATTGGCGGTGCGCGGCACAGCGGACCGTGCCAGGGACTGGCCCAATGCAAAAACGACAAGACAGCGGTGCGAAGCCGCACGCGTGGCTCGCCGCCCTGGCGAATGAGCCAAGGGTTCTCATGCTGCTGCCCGGCCTCTTCTGGGCCGGCAACGCCATCGTCGCGCGCAGCGTCGCGGATGAGGTACCGCCTGTCGGGCTCGCCTTCTGGCGCTGGGCGGTGGCCGCACTCCTGATCGCCCCGCTCGCCTGGCCGCATTTGCGCCGCGACGTTCCTGTCATGGCGCGGCACTGGCCGGTCATGCTGCTGTTGACCGCGCTCGGCATCAGCATCTTCAACACGTTCCTCTACATCGGCGCGCACACGACCACGGCCATCAACATCGTCATGCTGCAGACGGCGATGCCGATCGTCGTCGTCATCGCCACATTTCTGATCTTCCGCGAGACGCTGACCGGCCGTCAGGCGGCCGGCATTGCCGCGTCGCTGGCTGGCACCCTGACGCTCATCTCGCACGGCGATCCCGCCGTGCTCCTGCACCTCGACTTCAAGCGCGGCGACCTGTGGATGCTGGCCGCCGTGGTGAGCTATGCCGTCTACACCGCGCTCCTGCGCCTGCGCCCGCCCGTGCACGGCCTGAGCTTCGTGTTCGCGACGTTCGCGCTCGGCGCCGTGCTGCTCGTCCCGTTCTACGCCGCCGAAACCATGTGGGTTCGCGCCATGCCGCTATCGGCGCACACGCTCGCGGCCATCAGCTACGTTGCGGTGTTCGCGTCGATCCTGGCGTATCTGGCCTACAACCGCACCGTCGAGCTTTTGGGCGCCAACACCGCGGGGCTCGTCGTGCATCTTGTGCCGGTGTTCGGCACCATCCTGGCCGTGCTCCTGCTCGGCGAGGAGCTGCACCCCTACAACCTCGCCGGCATCGCCTTGATCGCCTTCGGCCTCTGGCTCGCAACCCGCAAGGCGGACTAAATCCCCACGTTGTCGATCAGCCGCGTCGCGCCGAGCCAGGCGGCGGCGAGCACGCGGCCGGGGCGCCCGGCACCCGGCACATAAGGTCCGAACGTCTCCGCGTCGCGCACCTCGATGTAGTCGATGCGCGTGAACCCCGCCGCGATCAGCGCCTCCGCCGCCTCTCTGGGATCACGCCCGCGCGCCACCTCCGAGATCGCCTTGAACAGCATCGGCGCGACGAAGCGCTGGTCGGCATTGAGGTACTGGTTGCGCGACGAGAGCGCGAGGCCGTCCGCCTCTCGCACCGTCGGCACGCCCTGGATGAGGATCGGCAGCGCGAGGTCGCGCACCATCTGCCGGATGACGGCGAGCTGCTGGAAGTCCTTCTCGCCGAACAGCGCCACGTTGGGCGTGACCGCCGAGATGAGCTTGCACACCACCGTCGCCACGCCGCCGAAGTGATGCGGCCGGAACGCGCCCTCGAGTGGCAGCGCCGCGCCCTCGACGACGATGTGCGTCGCAAAGCCCTCCGGATACATCTCGGAGACCGGCGGCGCCCACACCAGGTGCGCGCCTGACGCG
>JBFXEP010000161.1:0-7004 GCA_050179995.1 Hyphomicrobium sp. | reverse complement strand
TCGCCGTCCTCGACGCCCGCACGCGTGCCGACATCGAGACGCGCGCCAACATCGAGCTTTGGGCCAGCCACATCGCGGCGCGCGTCCGCTCCGTCGAGCGGCCCAAGGAGCTGCAGGGGCTCGCCGACGCGCTCGATGTCGAGATGGCGGGCGTGCGTCACGTCTCGGTGCGTGTCCGCGACCCAAGTGGGCATGACGTCACGCCCTCGCGCCATGCCGCGCCCAAAGCGTCGGTATCCGAGCCGCGCGCCCCGCAATGGTTCATCAACCTCGTGCAGCCTGATATCGCCTCGCGTGAGGTCGACATCGCGACACACGGCCAGGCCGTGGGCTCCGTCGTCATTACGGGCGTGCCGGACGACGAGATCGCGGAGGCTTGGGAGCTTCTCGAGCTGCTTGCGCTTCTGTGGCTCGGCGCCATCGCGCTGACGATGGCCGGCCTCTACTTTATCCTGGGCCTCGTGCTCGATCCCCTCGCCCGGCTCGGCAAGGGGATGCGCGAGCTCGAGATCGGACATTTCGGCGTCCGCCTCGACATGCCGAACGTGCGCGAACTCGAGCCGATCGCCACGGCCTTCAACGAGCTCGCCGCCGCGCTCGGAGAGGCCAATGCCGAGAACAGCCGCCTCTATAGGCAATTGATTGCCGTGCAGGAGGAGGAGCGCCGCGAGATATCGCGCGATCTCCATGACGAGTTCGGCCCGTGCCTGTTCGGCATCATGGCGGCGACGACGGCGGTGGCGCGTCACGCGAAATCGCTCGCGCCAGAGCAGGCCGCGCCCATCCTGGGCTGCGTCGAGGAGATCGTGCAGGTCTCGAACCACTTGAAGAGCCTCAACCGCGCCCTCCTCAACCGGCTCCGCCCCGTCGCCCTCGGTCGTCACACGCTGACGATGCTGATTTCCGAGCTCGTGGCGACCTTCGAGCGGCGCCACACGGAGGTGCTGTTCGATCTCACCGTCAACGACCTCCCCGCCACCTTCGGCGAGGGCATCGATCTCACCATCTACCGCTGCGTGCAGGAGAGCGTGACCAACGCCATCCGGCATGGGCGCGCGCAAAAGGTCGCGATCGAGGTTTTCGTGCACGAGAAAGACGGCAGACAGGCTGTCGAGGTCGGCGTGACGGACGACGGGCGCGGCATCGAGCCCGCCGTCCCGTTCGGCTACGGCCTCTCCAGCATGCGCGAGCGCATCAACGAGCTCGGCGGCACGCTCAAGGTTGCCCCCGCCGGCGGCCAGGGCACCGCCTTGACCGCAACGATTCCGTTGGGGGGAACAGCGGGTAGCGAATAGCCGGAACAAAGCGCCGCTTCCGCGCGCCAAGCTATCTGCTTTCGCTGCTAGAGGCTTTCCGCTTTTCATGGAATCGCGGAAAGCCTCTAGGTCCTTGTCTTGTCGTGCTTCTTATCGGAAAACCGGTTCCCACTTTTCCGGAAGCACTCTAGTTGCCGCAGCGATAGATGGCGCCGACAATACGGACGATGACATCGTCGACCTCGTCCCCGGCGCTGCCGAACCGGGCGGCAGACAATCCCAGCCGCACGTGGTCGAGCACAGAGACCGGAACGCTCGCAGTGTGAACCAATGTCGATCCGAATGTTCGCGGGAGGCAAACGCGGTTGACGGCTCCGCTGTTGAGGTACGTCAGGCGCTCCTGAATGCGGAAGAAGCAGTGCCCCAGCGTCTCCTCCTTGCAATGCTTGACGAACTCGTAGACGGGCTCCGCGCGGGCCGTCTGCAAGGGTAGCATCATCGCCCCGAGCGCGAGCATGAGCGTCCTCGACACCTCCGCCTCCGCCAAGTCGCGGGTCGTCGGTCTCCAACGCCGAAAGCGCGGAATTGGATCCCGATCAGCTTTGAGATCATAAGGGAGGATCAACGCGACTGGATGCGGCCTTTGCACGCTCCTGCCATGCGATGACAGCGAGCAGCGGCGGTTATCGGCGAGCGGCGAGCCGGCGCCCTTCCAGGACGAGGCGGGCGATCTCTTCATCGGAGAACGTGCGCTCCGACCGGTTGGCCACGCCCAAGGCGCCGACGACCGTCTCGCCGTCGAAGATCGGCACGACGATGGAGCCGGCGAGCCCCGTCGCTTTCGCGCCGGGCCGCACATCGCCGCTGGCGTCGGTCTGGATGTTGCATGCGGTGACAGGCTCAGCCCGCTCGACGGCGAGCCCCGCCATCCCCTTGCCAACGGGGATCGTGCGGATGATGGCGAGCACGGCATCCGGAATGCCGGGACTCGCCGCAGCCAAATGAAGGTGCGCGTCCAACCCGATGAAGTGGATGGTGCCGCTGTCGGCGGCAAAGTCACCGACAATCCGCGCCAGGATCGCGGGCATGTCGCTTGACGCGTCAGAATGAGCGTCGCTTGCCATTGTGCTGGCCTCCGCACGGTGAGCTGTTGAAGTGCCGCGAGCTGCCGACGGCCGTATCAGCGCGACCGGCCACTCCTCGGCGATGTAGCGCTTGAACCAGACGCTGAAGCGGTCGGGGGTCTCCGCGATGTCGCTCCTGATCCTGTCGAGCGCACACCACTGGTAGCCTTCCGCTTCCGCCGGATCGGGCCTCACCGGCCCATCGTAGCGGCCGCGGAACACATGCACGACCTCGCGCTCGGAGAGCCCGTTCTCGAAGCTCGCGTCATATTGCACGATCCCGAGCCATTCGATCTCGCATGTGAAGCCCATCTCCTCGCCGAGACGGCGCATGGCCGCAGCCTCGACCGCCTCGCCCGGGCGCGGATGCCCGCAGCACGCGTTGGTCCAGAGCCCGCCCGAATGATACTTGCCGAGGGCGCGCTTCTGAAGCAGCTGCCGGCCGGCCGAATCCCAGACGACCACCGAGAAGGCGCGGTGCAGAAGGCCGCGCCGATGCGCGTCGATCTTTTCCGACGTGCCGATCTCGCGGTCGTCGGCGTCGACCAGGATCAGGGTTTCGCGCGGTGCCTCCAATATAGGTTGCTCCTCAGGCATCGAAGACATGCGAGAGCATCAGATCCTTGACGTGCCGCGCTTCGACCGGACCCTCCGGCACCAGGCGCGGCTCGGATGACAGGAACACCGGCCCGTGCTCGCCCGGATTGTCGGCACGGCCGTGCGAGCCCCTGACGAGCGCCGCATCGAGCGGAATGACATTCATGAGCGTGCGCAGGCCGAGCGTTTTCTTGAAAAGGCGCCAGGCGATCGCGATCTGCGGCCAGCGGATCTTAGGATCGATGAAAAGCTCTGCGGGGTCGTAGCCGGGCTTTTTGTGGATGTCGACCGTGCGGGCGAAATCCGGCGCGCGGCGGTCGTCGAGCCAGTAATAGTAGGTGAACCAGGCGTCGGGCTCCGACAGCAGGACGAGCTCCCCCGAGCGCTCGTGGTCGAGCCCGAGGCCCGCTTGCCCGCTCCGATCCAGAACCTGCGCAACGCCCGCCAGCGCCTCGAGCGCGGCCCGCGCGATCGCAAGGTCGCTCGCATCGCGCACATAGACGTGGGCGATCTGGTGATCGGCGAGCGCAAAGGCGCGCGAGCGCGGGATGTCGAGACTCTCACCCCCGTCCTCCTCGCGCACCGCCAGCAGCCCCGCCTCGCGTAGCGCGCGATTGACATGAACGGGCCTGCTGACCGGCACGATGCCGTACTCCGACAGCACGATGACGCGTCGCCCCAGCGCGCGCGCGCGATCGACAAGTTCCCCGGCAACCGCATCGATCTCGCCGAGATCCTTGGCTATATCGGGGTGGTCCGGCCCAAGCCTCTGCAGGCCGTAGTCGAGATGCGGCAGGTAAACCAGAGTCAGCGTGGGATCGCGCGTCTCGAGCACATGCTTCGCGGCCGCCGCAATCCAACGGCTCGATTCGATCGACGTCGCCGGCCCCCAGAAGCGAAACAAGGGAAAGAGCCCGAGCTTCTGCGTGAGCTCGCGTCTCAGCTCCGGCGGATCGGAGTAGCAGTCGGGCAGCTTGCGGCCGTCCGCCTTGTAGATCGGCCGCGGCGTGACCGCCACGTCCGTCGCCGCGGCCATCGCATACCACCAGAAGAGGTTCGCGCACGTGAACCGCGCGTCGCGCGCTTTGCCCGCGTCCCAGACACGCTCGCCGGTGACCAGCCGGTTCGACTGGCGCCACAGCCAGATCTCCATGAGGTCGCGGAACAGCCACCCGTTGCCGACGATGCCGTGCTCGCGCGGCGCAAGGCCGGTCACGAATGTCGCCTGGACGGAACAGGTGACCGCGGGCGTGATCGTACTCAGCGGACGCAGGCACCCACCGGCGGCAAAGCGTGACAGGTTGGGCGTCGCCCTCCCGAGCAGCGCCGGTGTCAGGCCGACAACATTGATGACGAGGGTGGGGTGCATTCTCCCGCGGCGTCTACTTCTTCAAGGAGTGGATATAGGCGATGATCTTGAGCATCTGGTCTTGGGCAACCCCGCGCTCTGCGAAGGAGCGCATGGCTCCCGATGCGCCCGAGTGGATGATCTCGAACATGCCGACGTCGGTGTTGGCGCGGGAATTGACGTACACGCCGTCGACGAGGCTTGGCCCCATGCCGCCGGTGGCGCCGGCTCCGTGGCAGGCCTGGCAGTGGTCCTCGAACTGGGCCTCGCCCGTAGCCACGGCGTCCGCGTTGCCGTTGTAAGGATTGACTCCGTCCTTGTGGAAGGATTTCACCGCGTCGGTGAACTCCTCACCCTTGATCGGGGCAAGATCGAGAGCCGAGTCGTCTAGAGCGTGCCGGAACTCGACGTCGGCCAGCGCGTGCTGGGTCATCGTGAGGGCAACAAGGAGTGCAGCCACCAAGCTTGATTTCGTCGCGGTTCGCAGTTTCGCAATCATCGTAAGTGGACCTGTATCGATAAGACTCGTGCTGTTCCGGGCAGACGGAAGGCCCCCGCGCGTGCGACGCGAGGGCCTTCCGAAGGTCATGAAGCGTGGCGCATCAAGGACCTTGTTCGCCTACTTCTTGGTCTTGGCCACCTCAGCCCCGGCGGGAACCTTGTCGGCCGGGAGGATCTTCCACAGCGCGCCCGGCGGGTTGGCTGTGGCGCCCTTGTCGTCGAGGTAGAAGCAGTTGCAGTTCACCGCCAGCACCGTGCCGTCCTCGTCGGTGTTACCCGACGTGAACTGCAGCGCCGTCTGCGCGAGCTCCTGGAGCTGCCACTTGCTGCCATCCCAGCCCGTGCCGAAGATGCGGCCCGAGCACCAATCGCCGGTCAGGAACACGCCATTCAGGCCGCCGTAGTTGGCAACGCCGAGACCCATGACCGAGCAGCCCCAGCCATCCTTGAGCTTCTCGGCTCCCGGATACGGCTCCTGGTGGGGATATTCTGCGACCGGCAGCACGCCGACGATCGGACACTTGTCATCCGGTCCTGTGCTCGGATGGCAGTTGGTGCCCATGTTGTGCTTCCAGCCGTAGTTCTCGCCACCCTTGCTCGACGCCGGCTGCCAGTCGATCTCCTCGAGATGGTTCTGGCCGACGTCGGCGATGAACAGGCCGCCCGTCTTGGCGTCAAAGTGGAACGCGTAGGGGTTGCGCAGACCGTAGGCCCAGATCTCGCCGCGTGCGCCCATGTGGATCTTGGAGAAGCCTTCCTCGGTGATGCCGAAGAGAGTCATCATGCGATCCTGGTAGGCGCCTGCCCACGGATTGTCCTTGGGAATGGTGTAGGCGACGTCGTCCGGCGTATCGACGTTGATGCGGAGCATCTTGCCCCACAGCATGTTCTTGCTCTGGCCGGCGTCGAGGGGGTCGCCCTCCCAGCCGGCGTCGCCCTTGCCGATGTAGAGATTGCCGTCGGGACCGAACTGGAGGCCGCCGCCGTAGTGATTGTAGTAGGGCTGCGGGATGTTCATGATGACCTTTACGGTCTTGTTGGCGTGCTCGACGGAGACCACGTCGGGGCTCGCGGGATCGACGGTGTAGCGAGCAATGATATGCGCGCCGTTGAACGGCAGCGACGCATAGCTCACGAAGAAGTAGCCGTTCTCCTTGAACTTCGGGTGGAAGGCGATGGCCCAGAGACCCTGCTCGACGAAGCCGGTCTGCACCTCGCTGCCGAGCGGGCTGTTCTTGGTGAGGTCAAGGAACGGCTTCTCGTTCACCTTGCCGTCCTTGGTCACGATCTTGATCGTACCCTGACGTTCGACCACGAAGATGCGGCCGCTGCCGTCGCGGGCAGAAGCAACACCGACCGGATCGAGGAAGCCATCGGCGACCTTCACGACGGCGATTTTCGGATCACCGGGCAGCTTCCCCCCCGGCCGGGCCACCTGCTCGGCGGTCTTTGGCACCTCTTGCGCAACGGCGGCTATCGAGCCCGTTGCCAGGAGGCCAGCCGCCACCATCGACGCGGACATTATGAACCGCATTCGCATTTGGACGTTCTCCCATTTCCATATTGTTTTAGTGCGGATCGTTTATTTGCGCGCAGTCTGATTATTTTGCAGCGCGCAAAATGCAGGCTGAGTGCCGACACTCCGCATGCATCGCGCGGAGAGTACCGCGCAAGTTTCATAGAGCAACCAATTCAACGCTCCCGACAATCAACAAAATTTGAATAAGCGGAGAATGAGCACAATTAGGAATTATGCCTGGTGCGAAAAATGACGAATTCCACGTGAAAATGGGAAAACATCCCGAAAGCCCCAGATTTCATCGCCTGCCTTGATGTTCCGCAGGCCTGCAGGGACCCGCAACGGCCAACTGCAAGGCTTTACCGGCCGTTGCCATGGCCGTCCAAATGAAGCAGAAATCTAGCCGTCGGGCTTATCCGCGAGCGTTGGCGCGCTTCGGACGGAGGAACAATTCCGACTAACGCCTGGGATTTCATCCCGCCTAAACCGCCCGCCAGCAACGGGGCAAAAAACACAATTGGGGAAATACGTGCCACGAGAATTCGCCGTCGCCATTCCGCCTCTGGAATCCGAAAGCAACGCCCGCCTATTTTCGCAGCGATTTTCTGTGTCGTATGATTTTGCCGTCGCATTTACGCGCGACGTCTTTTGCGAAGAAA
>JBFXEP010000160.1:0-7014 GCA_050179995.1 Hyphomicrobium sp. | reverse complement strand
AGCGCGTTGACGGCGATGCCGGAGCCGAAATCCAGGTAGCGCTCGCCGGTCGCGGTCTCGAGCCAGGCGCCCTCGCCCTTGGCGAAGACGATGTTCTGGCGCGCGTAGGTGCCCATGACCGCAGGCGAGGGGCCGGCGGAAGCACCAGCCTTGGCGGCATTCGAGGCTGTGAGGGGTTTGGACATGGCGCCCATCCCGCTCCCCAAAAATGACGAAAGCCGCCCTCCGGCGGCCCGTGCGAAAGGAGGCGTGATACGCGCGCCGAGTGGTAAAGTCAACGGACGGCATGGAGCCGGATCGGGGCCGACGGCACGCTGCCCGACGGCGGACTCGCAGACGCCACGATGGCGCCCCGAGGCCCGGCAATAATATCGGGGACAGCCGGCGCCCGGCACGATTGGCGGGCATGTCGACTCAGTCTGTGGCGAAGCAGCCACGCGTCCCCTGTCAACGGGCCTCTCTCGCGAGCGGCCTGCTTGTACAAGAAAATCAAGTTATTGTAGGTTAACAGGGTCCAGACACGACATGTCGCGTTGTAGCGCGGCGGTCATAGTTCCGGCCTCCCCGGCCGGCCCCGTTTCGTCTGGTGCGTTCGGACCTCGTATCGCGGCTCTGCCCGCCGGTCCGCTCTAGTTCCCGCGTCATCTTCAGTTCGCGTTGCGAGCAAGCGTGGCTCCGCTCGCGCCGGCGTCGTCCCGACGCCCGAGCGCCTGTGCGTCCGCCGCTCTTTCCTCGCGCGCCGTCCCTCCGGGTCTCTGGCCCGGACGGCTTATGCTTTGAGGAGCACCGAACTATGGCCTGGAACGACGAACGCGTTGAGCTCTTGCGCAAGCTCTGGTCGGAAGGACTCAGCGCCAGCCAGATCGCGGGACGGCTCGGGGGCGTCACTCGCAATGCCGTGATCGGCAAGGTGCATCGCCTTGGCCTTTCGGGACGCGCCACGACATCACGCATGAAATCGCACCGGCCGCGGGCGCGGGCCGCGGCCACCGCGCGGCGCATGCAGCAGAAGTCGCGCTTCGCGCCGCAGGGCAACCCCGCCGTGCGCAACCTCTTCCACCCCGAGGTCGAGCCCTTCACGCCGGCCGTCGAGGAGCTCGTCATCCCGCTCAAGGAGCGGCGCACGATCCAGACGCTCACCGAGTGCAGCTGTCGCTGGCCGATCGGCGACCCGCAGCAGGCCGATTTCCATTTCTGCGGCAAGACCAAGGTCACGGGGCTTCCCTACTGCGAGTTCCATGCGCGCCGCGCCTTCCAGCCGCCGCAGCCGCGCCGCCGCGAGCGCGACATTGCCGAGCCGCGCGTGCCGGCGCTGGCCCGCACCGCGAGCAAGGAATCGGCGGACGTATAAGGGCGGCTTACAGTTTCGAGGGGGGAAGGCCGGGTGCGTCGGGGGGCGCGCCCGGCCTTCGGATTTGAAGGGCTGCTGCCCGCGTGGATGGATCCCGACCTCTGCCGGGATGATGTTGAGTGTGTGATAGCTCAACGCGAAACGAACTCAGGGGCGTGTTGCCCGGAGCGACGAATGTCGCTCAGGCCGTGAAGCCGGCGCGGGCGTTGGCGAGGGCCTTGGAAAGTGCCTCGGCGAAGTCGCGCCGCTCGTCGTCGTTCAAGAGACGGCCGAACTCGAGCTCGTTGCCGTGCGAGGCGAGCTTCAGGTGGTTGCCGCCGTCGGGACGCTCGGTGAAGAGGACCCGCACCCAGTAAGGATTGAACTCGAAGGCGCGGCTCTTCCCCGATGCCGAGACCTGCTCAAGCCGCAGCGTGCTCGGCGTGAGGTCGACGAGCTCGTAGGCGCGCGCAGACCGGTAGTTGAGCTTGAAGGCGATGTAGACGAGCAGGACGTCGAGGCCGAAGAAGCCGAACACGGGCCAGGCGCCCAGCATCAGGAATACCATCCCCGAGACGAAGCTCACGCCGCCGATGGCCAGCATGAGAATGAGAAATCCCTGCGGGGGCAGCGAGCGATGAGGGTGGAGAACGGCGCGAAACACGCTCGCGCCCCGGGTTTCATGTCCGCTATCGTCCATGCGCCTCAGCCTACCTGCGAGACCGACCTTGTCAAAGCGCATCTCTCGACCCGAGCGTTCCCCAAAAGGGGGCAGCAGGCGCCGGAAGGCGCTCACCGCCCCTGAAATCGCGGAGGTTTTCAGGCGCTTCGCGGCTGCCAATCCGGAGCCCAAGGGGGAGCTCGAGCACAGCAACCCGTTCACGCTCCTGGTCGCGGTCGTGCTCTCGGCGCAGGCGACGGACGCGGGCGTGAACAAGGCGACGCGGGCGCTGTTCGCCAAGGTGGACACGCCGCAGAAGATGCTCGCGCTCGGCGAGGATGCGCTGCGCGAGCATATCAAGTCGATCGGGCTGTTCCGGGCCAAGGCAAAGAACGTGATCGCGCTCAGCGACAAGCTGGTCCGCGAGTTCGGCGGCACGGTGCCGGAGGACCGCGACGCGCTCGAGACGCTACCCGGCGTCGGGCGCAAGACGGCCAACGTGGTGATGAACATCGCCTTCGGCGCGCCGACGATGGCGGTCGACACACACGTGCTGCGTGTGTCGAACCGCATCGGACTCTCGGATGGCGCGACGCCGCTCGCGGTCGAAGCGGATTTGCTCGCGAAGGTTCCGCCCGAGTACGGCCTGCATGCGCATCACTGGCTGATCCTGCATGGGCGCTACGTCTGCAAGGCGAGGAAGCCCGCCTGCCCCGCCTGCCTCATCCGTGATCTCTGCCTCTATCCCGACAAAACGCCCGAGGTTTCCGCGGCCGCGCGTGCTTAACATTGCCTCAACTACGATCGGCGATATCCCGCCGGAACTCCGAACATTTGTACCTCTAGCGGGCCTGGTCCTCTAAAGGATGCAGATGACCAGTTGCACGACCACAGACCACTTGCATCACGAGGAGCCTGCTCTCGACGAGACGGCTCTCGAGGTCCACGCGAGCAGCGACGCCCAGCACCTCATGGCTCAGGCGCGACGGCTGGTGCAGGTCAATGCCCGCTTCGAGGTTGCGCTCAACAACATGGCGCGCGGGCTCTCGATGTTCGACGCCGAGCGCCGCCTCATCGTCTGCAACGGGCTCTATCGCCACATCTACGATCTGCCGAAGGAGCTCACGGCGCCCGGCACGCCGTTCTCGCGGATCATCGCCTACCACGCCGCAAGGGAGGGATGCGCGAACACCGTCGACGATCTCAACCGGCAGCATCTCTGGATCGAGGCGCACGCGGCCGAGCTCAAGATCGGCCAGACCTTCACCCGCCGGCAGCAGCTCGACAACGGGCGCATCGTCCTCGTCACCGTGCAGCCCCTGCAGGATGGCGGATGGGTGGACATTCAAGAGGACATCACCGACAGGGCGCTCGCCGAGGAGCGCAACTCGTGGCTCGCCCGCAACTGTCCGCTGACCGAGGTGGCGAACCGCTTCCATCTGCGCGAGCGCCTCGAGGAGGTGATCGTGCACATGCCCCCGGGTGGGCGGCTCGCGGTGCATCTCATCGATCTCGACTACTTCAAGCGCGTCAACGACACGCTGGGGCACGCGGCCGGGGACGCCGTGCTCAAGGCGGTCGCAAAGCGCATGCGCGCCGCCGTGCGCGACCGCGATTTCGTCGGGCGGCTCGGCGGCGACGAGTTCGCCATCGTGCAGCCGGACATCGAGGGGCTGAGCTCCGCCACGAGCCTCGCAGACCGGCTAGCCAAAGTCCTCAATGCGCCCTACCGGGTCAACGGCACGGACGTGATCATCGGCGCCAGCATCGGCATTGCACTCTTTCCCGATCACGGACCGGACGCCGACGCACTGCTGCGCAAGGCGGACATGGCGCTCTACCGCATGAAGACCAGCGCCCGCGGCCGATCCTGCGTGTTCACGCCCGAGGACGAGGCGGCGCTCAGCCAGCGCATGGAGCTGTCCTCCGCGCTCAGGGATGCGCTCAAGAACCGGCAGATCGGTCTCCACTATCAACCCATCGTCGATATCAAGGCGGGCAGGGTGACGGGCTGCGAGGCGCTCATGCGCTGGCACCATCCGCTGCTCGGCGCCGTCCCGCCTTCGACGTTCATTCCCATCGCCGAAAGGTCGGGCCTGATGCTGGCCATGGGCGATTGGGCTCTCAACCAGGCCTGCCGGGACGCCGCCGGATGGAGCCAGGACATCAAGGTCGCGGTCAACATGTCGGCGGTCCAGCTCGACCACGGCGGCCTCGCGCACAGCGTCGAACGCGCGCTCATGCAGTCGGGTCTCGCGGCGGGGCGGCTTGAGATCGAGATCACCGAGGCCGCGCTCGTGAGCGGCGAGGCGCGGACGCTCGAGGCGCTCGAGACGCTGCGCGGGCTCGGCGTGCGCCTTGTGCTCGACGACTTCGGGGCGGGGTTCGGCTCGCTCAGCCATTTGCGCAGCTTCGCCTTCGACAAGATCAAGATTGACCAGTGCTTCATCTCGGAGATGGCGGGACGGCGCGATTGCAGGGCCATCGTCGGCGCTGTGGCGGGGCTCGCGAAGGTGCTCGGCATGGGACCCGTGGCCGAAGGCGTCGAGGGCCTGGCGGAGCTCGAGGGCGTGAGCTGCACGGGATGCAACGAGATGCAAGGCTTCTACTTCAGCCGGCCGGTGCCATCGGTCGAGATCGAGGCGGCGCTCGCGCGCTGCGCGACGCAGCTCGCCCGGGCCGCGCAGGCTTCCTAGGGCACGCGCATGGCGATGCCGGCTTCCGCCATGTGCCGCTTGGCCTCGCCGATGGTGTAGGTGCCGAAGTGGAAGATGGAGGCGGCGAGCACGGCGCTCGCGTGCCCATCCTTGACGCCCGCCACCAGATGATCGAGCGTGCCGACGCCGCCCGAGGCGATGACAGGAACAGGCACCGCGTCCGACACGGCGCGCGTCAGCGCGATGTCGAAGCCCGCCTTGGTGCCGTCGCGATCCATCGAGGTGAGCAGGATCTCGCCGGCGCCGAGGGCGACCACCTCGCGCGCGTAAGCGACCGCGTCGATGCCGGTCGGTTTCCTGCCGCCGTGCGTGAAGATCTCCCAGCGGGGCGGCTCTCCCTCGGCGGACGCGCGCTTGGCGTCGATGGCGACGACGACGCACTGGGCGCCGAACTTCTCCGACGCCTCGCGCACGAAATCGCGATTGAAGACGGCGGCCGTGTTGATCGACACCTTGTCGGCGCCGGCTTCCAGGAGCTTCCTGATGTCATCAATCGTGCGCACGCCGCCGCCCACGGTCAGCGGCATGAAGCAGCGCTCGGCGGTGCGCTCGACCACGTCGAAGATGACATCGCGGGCCTCGTGGGAGGCCGTGATGTCGAGGAAGCAGAGCTCGTCGGCGCCGGCGGCATCATAGGCGGCGGCGGCCTCGACCGGATCGCCCGCATCCACGAGGTCGACGAAGTTCACGCCCTTCACCACGCGACCGTCCTTCACGTCGAGGCAGGGAATGATGCGCGTTTTCAGCATGGTCTCGCTCGGTACAGCGGGCGCCGCAATGGGCGGCTAGACTGCGCCGGTATCATAGTCCGGCAGTCCGCCACAAGGGCAGGTGATCGACATGACTGGTTTCGAAGGATTGGGATGGGTTCCCGCATTCGCTTCCGTCTGCGCTCTGGGCTTCTTCATCATCGGGGTCGGCCTCATATTCAGGCGCAAGTGGGCCAAGCGGGAGCTCGACCTGCTGAGAAAGACGTACCAGGAGATGGACGTGACCGATCCGCAATACAATACGGCGCGGGCGCTCTACATCTCCGCGGCGATCGACTACGACCGCCACTCGGCCGCTCACTTTGTCACCGGCTCGTCCGATTCCGGCGGCGGCCATTCATGGGGCGACGGGCATTCGGGAAGTGGGCACTCGGGAGGCGGCGGGGACTCGGGCGGAGGTGGAGACGGCGGCGGGGGCGGGGGCGGCGACTAAGGAATAGTCGGCGCATCGGGGATGCCGCGGAAGATCGCGTCCATCGAGAGCGTGATGCCGAGGCCGCCGAGGGAAATCGCGCCGTCGCGGCCCTCCAACATCTCGGCGTCGAGCGGCCAGGAGCGGTCCGGCCTTCGGGCCCACACCCAGGCCAGCGGTGCGTCCTGGCTCAGGACGAGATAGGTCTCGAGCGACGCAAGGGCCGTGTACTCGCGCTGTTTGGTCGTGAGGTCGATCGCAGCGCTCGAGGGCGAGAGAACTTCGGCGATGAAGATCGGTTCGGACGTCGACAGCTCTGAACCATCGGGCCGTGCGACGTCGACGACAATATCCGGCCCCCTGATCCCGTTAGCCGTTCGCACCGCGAAGTCGGCTGTCGCAACGTCGTATAGGCTGCGATCCAACTGCTGCATCAACTCGAAAGCAATATTCGAGCAGATGAGGGCGTGCCGTCTGGTGACATTGATCATGGTCCGCACCACCTGCCCATTCGACAGCTCGAAGCGGCCCGCCTCGCGCGGCTGACGCGAGGCCCATTCCAGGAAGGCGTCGGGGTCGGTCGGAATGTCGCCGAACGGCTCCTGGCCGCGGTCCGAAAAGCCTGATGTCGTCGTGTCGCTCATGGCTGACCCGATAGCAGAGCCAATGCCGCGCGGGCATCGAGACGGCCATCATAGAGCGCGCGGCCGGTGATGGCACCCTCCAGCATGCGGTATTCGGGCTTGAGCAGGGCCTGCACGTCGTCAATGGACGCGAGACCGCCCGAGGCGATGACGGGGATGCTCGTCGCGCGGGCCAGCTCGGCGGTGGCGGGAAGATTGAGCCCGGCCAGCACGCCGTCGCGGTCGATGTCGGTGTAGATGATGGCGGCGACGCCGGCGTCCTCGAAGCGGCGGGCGAGATCGACGGCGGCGAGCTCCGCCGTCTCGGCCCAGCCCTCGACGGCGACCTTGCCGCCCTTGGCATCGATGCCGACGGCGATATGGTCGGGATAGAGCTTGCAAGCCTCGCGGACGAGCGCGGGGTCACGCACGGCAGCGGTGCCGAGGATGACGCGACGGATGCCGCGCGCGAGCCAGCTTTCAATCGTGGCGAGGTCGCGG
>JBFXEP010000159.1:0-7052 GCA_050179995.1 Hyphomicrobium sp. | reverse complement strand
GGCTTTCGTAGCCGCCCCACGAGTAGCCCATGCCGAACAGCTCGAGCCCGTCGAGCATGGCCGCCACCGCCTTGCGCGGCGCGGGCGTGAGGATCACCGAGAAGAGCCCGGAGGCGCCCGTGTACTGCGCCTTCCACAGCGCATGCCCCGGATCGGAGGGCAGCGCCGGATGCAGAATCTTGTCGACCTCCGGCCGCGCCGCGAGCCAGCGCGCCACCTCGAGCGCCGAGCGCTGGTGCCGCTCGAGGCGCACGGCGAGCGTCCTGAGCCCGCGTAGCCCGAGCCATGCCTCTTCGGACCCGGGGCATCCGCCGAGCGTGGCACGCGTCTCCTCCACGCGCTTGGCCGTGCGCGCGTTCGCCGTGATGGCGCCGAGCATCGCATCCGCATGCCCGACGATGTACTTCGTGCATGCATTGATCGACACGTCGACGCCGTGATCGAGTGGGCGGAAGTAGAGCGGCGTCGCCCACGTATTGTCCATGAGGACCGCGACCTCGCGCGCCTGCGCCGCCTTGGCGATGGCGCCGATGTCCTGCATCTCGAACGTCAGCGAGCCCGGGCTCTCGGTGAAGACGACGCGCGTGTTGGGCTGGATGAGGTCGGCGATGCCGCCCCCGATCAGGGGGTCGTAGTAGGTCGTCGCAACGCCGAGCCTGGCCAGGATCGTATCGCAGAATTTCCGCGTTGGCTGATACACGCTGTCGACCATCAGCACGTGATCGCCCGCGCCGACGAAGGCCAGGATGGCGGTCGTAACCGCCTGATAGCCGGACGCGGTGAGGAGCGTGCGCGCGCCCCCTTCGAGGGTCGCGATCGCCTCCTCGAGCGCCGCCGTCGTCGGCGTGCCGTGGCGCCCATAGCGGAACGTCTGCTGCTCGTAGGCTTCGAGCTGGTCGACTGTCGCAAACACCACCGTCGAGCCGCGATAGACCGGGGGATTGACGAAGCCGTGCTGTTGCGCCGGCACCCGGCCGCTGTGCAGCACCGTCGTCGCCGGGTGGCGGGTTTTGCCCGGACCCTTGGGCGGTTTCGTCATGGCAGCAGAATCCTCGAGTGGCGGTCGCGTTGCGCGCGAAAGTAGCGCCCTTTGGCGCAACTTCCGACCCGGGTCAAGGGCTTGACCCTGAGGGCACAACGCGGGATGTGTGACAGCGGCGTCGCGTCGGCGACCCTACACCAAAGAGCCCATCGTGGCAGCTCCGGCGGCCTCGTTCCCCGTCGTCGAAAACCAAGCAGATATCGGAGGTTCCTTCCCGTGAGGGCTGATCGCCAGAGGCCATGGTGCGCCGCTTTTGGAGGCGGCGGGACGGCTCGCGCGGTCCTGGTCCTTGCCGCCTTGGCGACCCAGGCGATGGCCAGCGCAGCGGCCGCGACGCTCGACGAGGTGCGTACGCGCGGCCACCTGGTATGCGGCGTGTCGGAAGGCTCGCCGGGCTTTGCCGCCGCGGCCGCGGACGGGGCCTGGAGCGGCCTCGACATCGATTTGTGCGGCGCTGTCGCCGCGGCCGTGCTCGGCAAGAGGGAGGCCGTCAAGTACCGGGTCGTCACCGCGGCCAACCGCTTCAATGCGCTCGCCGCCGGCGAAATCGATCTCCTGCCGCGCGCCAACGGCCGCACGTTGTCGCGCGATACCGAGTTCGGCGTCCGCTACGCCGACACCCTGTTCCACGACGGCCAGGGCTTCCTGGTCCGGCGCGGCTACGCGGTGGCGAGCGTGCTCGAGCTTTCTGGAACGTCGGTCTGCGTCGTGGCCGGAACCAGCGCCCAGCAGGCCGTGGAGACGTTCTTTCAATCGCGCAGGATGCGCTTTGAGCTCGTCGCCGCCGAGCAGTGGGCCGGAGCGGTGAAGGCCTATGCCGACGGCGCCTGCACGGTGCTCACCGGCGACATCACGGTTCTTGCCGCCGAGAGAAGCCGCCTCGCGACACCGGGCGACCACGTCATCATGCCCGAGCTGATCAGCAAGGACATGCTCGGCCCCGTGGTGCGTCAGGGTGACGAGCAGTGGTTTTCCATCGTCCGCTGGACGGTGGCGGCCCTCATCGCCGCCGAGGAGCTCGGCATCTCGAGCCAGAACGTCGACGCGTTGCGCGTCTCGGCCAATGTCGACATTCGCCGTTTCCTGGGCCTCGAGGCCGATCTCGGTCAGGGCCTCGGCCTGACGAAGGACTGGAGCTACCAGATCGTCAAGCAGGTAGGCAACTACGACGAGCTGTTCGAGCGCAACATCGGCCTCAAGTCCGGGCTCGCCCTCGAGCGTGGCGTCAACAATCTCTGGACCCGGGGCGGGCTCTTGTCGGCGGGTCCGCTGCGCTGATCCGAGCAAGGAGAAAGAATCCGCGGTGAGTGGGTCCGTGACATCGGTCGTTCGCACCGCCGCCCTGATCGACATCGGCAGCGTCGGCACGATGCTGCTGCTCGTCGTCGTTGCCGCAGCGATTGTCCTCCTCGTCGTCGCGCGCTTCGCCGGCAAGCGGACAGCCGCCCCAAAGGAAGAAGATGCCCCGGCCGTGCCGCTGCCCCTCGAGAAGGCGCCACCCGTCGACTGGCCGGCGCGCATAGCGGCCGCCGAGGCGGCCGGCGACAAGGCCGCGCTCGCCCGCCACTATCTCGCTTTCGCGCGCGACGAGATTGCACGCGGCGAAAGCCGGGTCGCGGCCGAGCACCTGCGCGCGAGCGTCGGCGTTGCTGCGCGCAACAAGGACGCCGTCGTCCACGCCGAGGCCCGCCTTGAGCTTGCGGAGCTCGCCCGCGCCGAAGGCGACCTCACGACGGCTTGCGAGCACTGGCAGATCGCGCGCGCGCTCTTCTTCGAGCTCAAGGAGCAGCCGAGCCTCGGCGAGACCGAGCGCCTGATGCAGAAGCACGGCTGCCCGACCGACTGGGTGCTGAACGATTTCTAGATAGGCAGTGAGGCAGTGAGGCAGTCAAAGAGTGCCTTCCCTACTGCCTACTGCCTAATTCATCACCAGCTCGACCTGGGCCGTCTCTCCGTTGGAGAGCGTAATGTCGCGCTGGAACTGGCGGCCCTGCGACTTGGCCACCACCGTGTAGGTGCCCGGAGCCAGGATGTGGGTCGGCAGCGCGCCCACGCTCTGCTTGATCTCATTGCCCTGCGGGGTCTGGATCGTCCACTGCGTATCGGGCAGTGCTTCCCCGCCCGCCCGTTGCACGAGCTTGAACGTCGCCTTGGCCGCCGAGTGCGTGACGGTCGCCTCCGTGCGCTTTCCCGCCTCCACGTTGACGTCGCTCTGCACCATCGCGTTGCAGTCCCCGTACGTCGAGACGATGTGATAGATGCCGGCGTTGAGGCGGATGGTGACGTTCGGGCGCACCGCCGAGAGCACGAGCTTGCGGTTGTCCGTCTGGTCGCGGTCAGAGTAGATCGCATAGCTCACCGAGTTGCTCGGGGCCTCGATCCCGCCGACCAGCGCCTTCACCCTGAGCCCGCCGGCATTGAGAACGAATTCCTCGACCGCCGGCTCCGCGAGGCCGCCCTTGACCGTGATGTTGCGCGTGATGTGGGCGCGCCCGAGGGAGACGTTGACCACGTAGTCCCCGGCCTTGAGCTTCACGACGGGCTGCGCGTCCTTCTTGGTGACGATCAGCGCGTTGCGGGTATCCCCGGGCGGATGCCAGAACACGCGCCACACGAGCCCGTCGCTGATCTGCTCGCCGTCGGCCGTGAGGCGCGCCACCATGCGCACCTCTGCCGTCTCGATCGGCTGCTCCG
This sequence comes from Hyphomicrobium sp., assembly GCA_050179995.1. Classification (GTDB taxonomy): domain Bacteria; phylum Pseudomonadota; class Alphaproteobacteria; order Rhizobiales; family Hyphomicrobiaceae; genus Hyphomicrobium_C. The sequence goes on along the minus strand of JBFXEP010000159.1, from coordinate 3,316 downwards.
CCGCCTCGCCCACCGCGGGCGCTTGCGCACCCGGCGCGGCCGGCTCTTGCGCGGCTGGGGCTCCGGTGAGCCAGTCGGTGGCCGATTGCGCGCGCGCGGCACCGGGCGCGACGGCAAGCGCGAGCGCCATCAGGGCCGCAACGAGTCCCGGTCGCATCTGATGCAAAGCTTCGTTCATCGGCTGCCAAGGTGCCTGCTGCTGGGGGAGTCGTCGAGCGGATGTCGTCGCCAGACCATGGTCGAAGTATGGCACGGCTGACGCCTCCCGCGGCCCGCCCCTTAGGGACTCTCCACGGTCAGTTGACGCTTTTCTCCGGCCTTGAGGTCGAAGACCTGCTCGATGCGCTTGTCCCCCGCGTCGGCGAGCAGCACGTAGCGCCCCGGCGCGAGGCGGACCGAGCCCCCGCCCATGCGCCCCGAGTGCATCACGGTGCGCCCCTCGGCATCCTTGATGCGCCAATGACGCGCCGCCGAGCGGCTCGCTTCGACCGAGACCTCGCCCTGCTCGAGCTTGAGCTGCACGTTGCCGCCGCGGTTGTTGCTGACGAGGTCGATCACGCCGAGCGCCTTGACGTTGAGACCCATCACCGTCGCCTCGACCCGATAGCGCGCCGGCGGCAGTTGGAAGCTGCCCTTCGCACTGTGTGCCCGCGCGATCTCACGCGCCTGCCCATCCTCGGAGAGAATGCGGATGACAATCGGCTGCGCCGGCGATGTGGCATCCTCGCCGGGCGAGGTGGTGGACGTGATGATCGTGATGGAGACCAGGTTGAGCGTCACCGCGTGCTTCACGGTCGCGCCGCTGCCGAGCGCGATGCGATCATGCGCCTCTGCCGCGCCCGAGCGCGCGGCCACGTAGTACGTCCCCGCTTCGAGCGTGAACGCCGCTGCCGGATCGGCTGACCGCGCCACCTCGCGCCGCCCCTGCGGCGAATCCGGATCGTCCTCCTCGATGGTGTACACCACGTCCGCGAGTGGCTCGCCATTCGCCGACACCGCGCTGAGCTCGAGCCGCCCGGTTCCGAGCACCGGGGCGGCTTCCGAGCCCGCGCCCGCCTTGACGCTGACCTCGCTCGATTGCACCGCAAGCCCGTCCTCGACGCTGACCACGTAGGTCCCTTCCGGCAGCACGAGCTGCGCGGAGGCATCGCGCCCGACCCACACCGGCTTGTCGGCATCACCGTCCTTGGCCGAGACCGTCACCAGCGGATCGCTGAGCGCCGTGCCCGCGCGGTCGGCCCGCGCCTTGAGGTTGAGGACGCCGGCGCCGAGCGCGATCTTGGCAGCCGTCGGCCCCTCCGTGCCGACCTCGATCGTCTGCTTGACGGAGGCCTGTCCGAGGCGCGCCTCGACGACGTAGGAGCCGGGGTCGAGGTCGGCCACGAGATCCTTGGCGAAGGCGCTCTTCACGATGGTCGCTGGCGCTTCGGCCTTGGCCACGGTCCAGCGCACGGGTGCCGCGACGGGATTGGAGTCGGGCGTGAGCGAAGCCGAAAGCCTGAGCCCTGGTTCGCCCACCGGCGGCGGGGGTGTCGCGGCCTTCGGCACGGGCACCGCAACGCCGGTCGTGGGGTCGACGCGCTCGAGATTGGCGAGCGTCAGCGTCTCCGAGATGGTATCCGCGAGCTCGTGCGAGGTGTGCGCCTCCGACACCCGGCCATTGGTCGCCGCAGCCACGCACGCGAGCGATTGCGCGACGCCCGGCTCGAGCCCGAACCCGATCAGGAACACGCGCGTCTTGGGATTGGCCTTGGCGATGTCGGCGGCCGCCTGGCAGGTGTCCTGCCCGCAATTGTCGACGCCGTCGTGAATGGCGATGACACTGCCCGCTTCTCCTTCGGGGATCTGCATTGCCGCCTCGCGCAGCGCCAGCGAGAGCGGCCCCTTGCCCTTGGGATTGAGCTTGTCGGCAATGGACAGGATGCGCTCGGGCGGACCCGCCTCGAGCGGCGCCAGCACCTCGACGTCGCTGCAGTCGGCGCGCCGGCGCTGCCCGAACGACATCAGCGCGAGGGGCACGCGCGGCGAGACGGACGTGAGCGACTGGCGCAGCGCCGCGCGCGCGAGGTCGAACTTGGCGGGCCGCTCGCCGGGCACGTTGCCCCACATGGAGCCCGACCCGTCGAGCACGATGACCGCCCGCGCCTCGGTATCGTCGGCGGCGGCGGAGGGCGGCGCCACGGCCAAGAGGCAAAGCACAGCCAGGAAAATCGGGCCGGGACGGCGGGGTAAGGGCATCGGGCGAGCGTTCCGTTCACTGCGAGGAGTCGTAGCGATTGTATCAGAGGCGCAACTGCGATAGCGAGCACGGCTGACACGCGCACAAGATGACGGAAATATGCTCGATGAATGACGCCATGCTCGAAGCGCTCGCCACGCGCCGCTCCGTGAAGCCGGACCGCCTCGCCGCGCCCGCCCCCTCGGGTGCGGAGCTGGAGCGGATTCTCACCATCGCCGCCCGCGTGCCCGACCACAAGAAGCTCGTGCCCTGGCGCTTCATGATCTTCGAGGGCGAGGCGAGGGCGGCGGCGGGCGAGCTCTTCGCCGCCGCGTGCCTGGCCGAGGAGAAGGACACGCCCTCGCCGGTGCGTCTCGAGACCGAGCGCAACCGCTTCCTGCGCGCCCCGCTCGTGGTTGGAGTCGTGTCGCGCGCCCAGAAGCGCCCGGGCGCGCCGGAATGGGAGCAGATCCTGTCGGCGGGTGCGGCGGCGTTCGCCCTCTGCCTCGCCGCCAACGCGTCGGGCTACGGCACGTCGTGGGTGACCGAGTGGGTCGCCTACAGCCCCGCGGTGCGTGCCGGCCTCGGGCTCGCCGAGAACGAGCGCATCGCCGGCTTCGTCCACATCGGCACGCCGCTGGAGAAGCCCGAGGAGCGCGAGCGCCCCGCCCTCGCCGACATCGTCACCCGCTGGTCCCCCTGATCGTGACGCGCGTAGACGCCGTCTCGTCCCGCCCTCTCCACGCACCTTGAGGGTCGGCGAAACGCGTTCTGAAACAGGGCCTTGCCCCGCTCGCTCCGCCCCGTGTCCTACCGTTACATACTGGGAGCACGCCGGCCGCCCTGACACGCTTCGCACCGCTGGGAGCCGGGTCCGTCCCCACGACGCGACCTCCTCCCCAACGCGAACACAGGGAGAAGTGACATGACCATCCACATGCGGCGTCTCATTGTTGCCGTCCCCGCGGCCATCCTGGCCCTCGGCTGCGGCGTGGCCAACGCCGGCAAGGCGATCGAGGAGGCGGGCGTGCTCGTCTGCGTCAGCGACAAGTGGAACGAGAAGGAGCTCGACAAGGGCCACAAGCTGGTCGACTACGC
>JBFXEP010000158.1:0-7064 GCA_050179995.1 Hyphomicrobium sp. | reverse complement strand
CGAAGACCTGGCGGGCGTCGGTCTCGCCGGCGAAGCGATCGCCGTCGGGAAGGGATGCGAGCGCGCGCTCGTCGGGGACGGAGCGCCACAGCCACGACGGCACCCGCGTCTCCTCGAGCTTCCTCAGGCGGCTCGGAACGCCGGCCTTGCGGAAATACTTCTGCGCCAGAATGTCGGCTGCCACCTGGCTCCAGTCCTCGGGCACCTCGAAGCCTTCGAGGCGGAAGACGACGGAGCCGTCCGGGTTCTTGATCTCTGAAGTCGCGCGGCGAAACGGGATGTTTGCGTAAGGAGACTTGCCGGCCGTCGTAAAGCGCCGCGTGATCTTCATTGCTTCCTCGTGCAGTTTCGATGTTCGGACATGCGGCGCAACGAGGTACGGGATGGCGGCGCGGTTCTGTGGCTTGGACGCACTTCACCTGTGGCCCGCCGCGGCGCGGCGTTCCCTGTCAGCGCATGAAAAAGTCGGCTGACGCAGGCGTACGGAACTGTGCTGTCGGGATACTCAGCGCGGATCGCGGACCAGGTCCCCCACACGGCCGGCGACGAGCAGAAGGCTAGTCTGATTCGAGTCAGGGCGAAATAGTGGCGAACCACATCTCGTGGGTCGCAGACGCAACCGCATCTATATCTAGTGGTGTTGGTAAGTTGGGGATTGACAGCGGCTTTAGCCGGAAATTCGGGCCGCGGCGGCGAGTGCCCTGAAATCGGGCGTGTGCAAAACCCCAAATTGCGGGGGTGCCCCGAAGACCAGGAGAAGGGTAAGCCGAGTCTCGGCCGGGCAGTTGTTGCAAATCTGCCGCAAAAACGTCGCGCGCAACCTTGGGGCAAGCTCCGGCACCCGGCTCGTTGCGATCGCCCTGGCTGCGGGACGAAAGGCGCGCTGGCGTTCGGCTCCCGTGCGCGCTAATCGATGGCGTGTGCAATGCGGCGGAGGCACCGAATTTCATGGGGATTTTCAGCGAGATCTTTTCCTGGTGGGGCGGCAACACCTGGGGCACACGGCTCACCATCGCGCGCCAGGGCCGGTTCGTCGGCAAGGACACGCTCGGCAACAGCTACTACGAGCAGATCAAGGGCGTGGGGCCCGAGGGTCCGCTCGGGCAGGTACGGCGCTGGGTGACGTACACGGGTCTCGCCGAGCCTTCGAGGGTGCCGCCCGAGTGGCACGGATGGCTGCACTATACCGTCGACACGCCGCCGACCGAGGAGCGCTATGTCGCCAAGCCCTGGCAGAAGCCGCATCTGCCCAACCTGACCGGGACGCCGCAGGCCTATCGGCCGGACGGCTCCATTCTCGGCAGCGGGCACCGGCCCCACGCGACCGGCGACTACAAGCCCTGGCGTCCCGAGTAACCAAGGCGACACGAGCGGCCTTGGCACTGCCATCGTTACGGGAAACAAGAGTCCTGGTTGGCGCCGGTCGAAGCCGGGCGGCGGCCGAGCACTTCTCGAAAAGGACGACGTTGCCGATGGCTGGCGAAACGCGGGGGTCGGGTCCGAGGCCCGGGATGGCGTCGGCTGTCGCGGCGGCGGCGCTCGCGCTCTCGGTTCCGATCGGGCCCGCCAAGGCGGACGAGAAGCTCGACAACCGCGTCGCGGTCTTCTCCGCGCTCGACAAGGTGACGGCCAACATCACGACGCTCGAGATCCCGATCGACGAGACGAAGCAATTCGGCGCCCTCAAGGTGACGCCGCGCGTGTGCTACTCGCGCCCGCCCACCGAGCAGCCCAAGACGACGTCGTTCGTCGAGGTCGACGAGGTGGGGCTCGAGGGCGACGAGAAGCGCATCTTCACGGGCTGGATGTTCGCGCAGAGCCCCGGGCTCAATGCGGTCGAGCATCCCGTGTTTGACGTCTGGCTCACCGACTGCAAGAAGCCGCGCAACGCGGTGGCGCAGCAGCAGCTGCCCCCTGCGGAGCCGAGCGCGGACGGTGCTGTCGCGCCGGAAGGCTTCGGTGACGCGGCGCCTGCCGATGGCGAAGAGGCGCCGCCCGATCAGCAGCGCCGGCGTATCCGCCGCTGAGGCGGCGCCACGGCGCATTTCTCACAGGCTAGTGTGTCGACGATGACTCACATGCGCCGCGAAGTGCGCGTGCGGTGCGGGGCGTCTGCGCTTTCCGCTACCCAGCTCCGGCCTTCTCGCCCATTCTTGCAGACGTGGAATTGATTTGCGGTTCGGGCGTTCCATTCACGAGCCCGCGATGTTCCGGGCGGAACCGCAGGCGGCGGCTCAGCGCTTAAAGTGCATGGGCGTTCGCTCGATTGGGTCTGCAGAACGATTTTCTGGAGCTTGCCATGACCGATCCCCGCTCCATCGCCTACGACGTCACCTTTACGGTTCTCTACATCGGGCTTTTCGCGGCGATGACCGCGCTCTCGCTGCTCCTGATCGGGCTCGGTGCGTTCGAGATCGAGTTCGGGCCGCTCGAGAGAAGCGCGATCGTGGGCAACATCGCCGGCTGGCTGGCGCTGCCGCTCGCGCCGCGCCTTTATCAGCGCCTAGTCGGGCATCCGTTCTCGTGGCGCGTCAACAGCGCGCTCGGCGGCTAGGCACGACGAACGTCAAGCCAGAAGCTTGGCCACGTGTGGCGCGAAGTAGGTGAAGACGGCTGCGGCGCCGGCGCGCTTGAAGGCGAGCAGGCTTTCCACCATCGCCTTGTCGCCATCGAGCCAGCCGCGCTCGGCGGCGGCCATGATCATCGCGTACTCGCCCGACACCTGGTAGGCGAGGGTCGGCACCTTGAAGGTCTCCGAGACGCGGCGCACGATGTCGAGATAGGGCAGGCCCGGCTTCACCATCACCATGTCGGCACCCTCGGCGAGATCGAGCGCGACCTCGCGCAGGGCCTCGTCGGCATTGGCGGCGTCCATCTGGTAGGTGCGCTTGTCGCCCTTCAGGAGCCCGCCGGAGCCGACCGCGTCGCGGAAGGGCCCGTAGAAGGCGCTCGCGTACTTGGCGGCATAGGACATGATCTGCGTACCCGCGTGCCCGCTCTCCTCGAGTGCGCGGCGGATGGCGCCGATGCGCCCGTCCATCATGTCGGAGGGGGCGAGGATGTCGGCGCCGGCCGCGACCTGCACCAGCGACTGGCGCACCAGAATCTCGATGGTGGCGTCGTTGGCGATCTCGCCCGCGACGAGAAGCCCGTCGTGGCCGTGGCTGGTGTAGGGATCGAGCGCCACGTCGAGCACGATGCCGACGTCGATGCCGGCTTCCTTGACGGCGCGGGTGGCGCGGCAGACGAGGTTGTCCGGGTTCAGCGCCTCGCGTGCGTCGTCGGTGCGCAGCTTCGGGTCGGTGTTCGGGAAGAGGGCGATGGCCGGGATGCCGAGCGCCCCGGCCTCGCGTGCGGCCTCGACAATGAGATCGATCGAGAGCCGCTCGACGCCGGGCATGGAGGCGACCGACTCGCGTGCGCCCTTGCCCTCGATGACGAAGAGCGGCCAGACGAGATCGTCGACGGAGAGCGTGCTCTCTGCGACGAGGCGGCGCGACCAGTCCGCGCGCCGGTTGCGGCGCATGCGTACGGCGGGGTAGCTGCCGGTGACTGCCGATTGGGCCGCGGCGGGGCGGGTCGGGACGGGCTTATGGAGTGTCACGCTTCGGGCCTCGGGGACAGGGGTCGGCGCGACCATCCCGCCTCTCGGGGCCGGATGCAACCCCCCGCGCCGGACAGGGTCAATCGCAGATCTTTTTGATCTTCCGCTCGGCCATGTCGACGTGGAAGTGGTTGCGGTGGGCCTCGTTGGCCTCGGGGCCGAGGGTGGTGCCGAAGATGCGGCAGCCGGCGGCATGAATCTCGTGCAGGAAGCGACTGGTCGGCGTGTTGGGGGCGGGGGCCGCGACCTCGTCGCCCTCGGCGCCGGGTGACGGCAGGGCGGCGACGGTCTCGCCCTTCTGCCTAGCGTCCTTGCGGTCCTTCTTGCGCGCCTTCTTCTCGTCGCCGCCGAGGCTCGCGGGCGTGGCGTCGGCGAGGGGGCCGTTTTTGGTCACGGAGGCAGGGACCGCGAGGTCCGTCTTTCCGGGGACGCCTTCGACGAGCGTCTTGCGCGGCAGCGCGGAGCCGCTGTGGGCGGCCGTCGCCGTCTCGGCCGCGGCGACGGCGCGATCCTTGCCGGCCTCGGCGGCTGCGACGCGCGCGGCCTCCGCTTTCTCGGAGGCGGCTTTTGCCGCCAAGAGGCGCTTCTTCACGTCGCGGACCGTCTCGCCCCAATCGTCGAGGACCACGGCGTCGGTGCCCTTGGCGGTGATGAAGCCGCGGATGTCGAGGGCGTTGGCCTTGCCGTGCTCGGAGAGCTTGTTGCCGACGCGGCCGTAGGCCATGCGGCACGAGTAGTCGCTCATCGACTCGACGCGGATCACCTCGGAGCCGAGGTGGCGCTTGGCGGCCACCTGCACGTCCTCCTTGATCCACTTGGCGAGGGTGACGACAAGATCGCACGACACGACGGCGGGCGGCGAGAAGGTAACCTCGGGGCTCTTGCCCACCGAGATCAGGCGGACGGGCGCCATGGACCCGCAGTCGCCCTTGCGGAAGGGCGGCTCGGGGACGGTGACGGCGTCGACGCCGTTCAGGAGCTGGGTGCAGCGCGCCTTGGCCAGCTCGACCTCGACGGCAGGCCATTCGGTGGGCTCGGGTGGCGGCTTCTTGGCGGCGTCGGCTGCGGCTTTGTCGGCTGCGGGATCTTTTGCGGCGGGATCGCCGGGCTTGGCGCTGTCCGCAGGCTTCCCGGCGGCCGCTTTGTCTGCGGTCGATTTGCCGTCCTTCGGGGTCTCCGCCGTTTTCTCTACGGGAGGCTTGCCCTCGGCGGTGGTCTTGCTCGCGGACGTGTCGGGCACGGCCTTGTCCGCGGATTTCTTCTCCGCCGTGTCCGCGCTCTTCTTGCGCTTTTTCTTGGCGGGCTCGTCGGCGAGAGCTTCCTTCGCGGCATCCGCCGCCTTGGAAGCCGCCGTTGTGGCGTCGATGACGACGGTCTCGAACGCATTCGTCACTGTGTCCGTCACGGTGTCGGTCACCGATTGCGCGGGCGCCGGCGTCGCGGCCAGAAAGATCAGCGCGACGGCGGAGCAAAGCCCGAGGACGGATGCGTTGTCGTGGCTCATGCGAACCCTGGTTGATACCTCGACGAAGGGGACGGAGCGGTCAGGGACCGCAGAGGCAGGCCGCGAATCACACGAGCAGTTTCCTCGCGGCGACGGAGGCTGTATAGCCGCCAAATGTGGCCCAACAAGGTGACCGTCCCCAGTCCTCACATCGGCATGCCGGGTCGGACTTGCGCGTGCGCGGAGCAAACATACCGATGACCGAGATGCCGGAGGAGATGCTGAAAACCGAGATGCGCGGCACGCTGGCGCTCGCCACGCTCGCGCGGCCGAAGGCGCTCAATGCGCTAACGCGGAGCATGCGTGCCAAGCTTTCGCAGCTCCTGTGGTCGGCGGCGCGCGATCCGCAAGTCTATGCGGTGGCGATCTGCTCAGAGAGTGCGCGCGCGTTCTCCGCCGGCTCGGACGTGCGCGAGGTGATCGGCCTCGCGCGCACGGACATGGCGGCGGCGCGCAAGGCGTTCGCCGATGAGTACGCGCTCAACTGGCAGTGTGAATGCTTCTCGAAGCCGACGGTTCCCCTCATCAACGGCATGGTGATGGGCGGGGGCGTCGGCATCACGCAGTTCGGCACCCATCGCGTGGCGGGAGAGAGCTACGCGTTCGCCATGCCGGAGACGATGCTCGGGCTCTTTCCCGACGTCGGCATGTGCCATGTGTTCGCGCGCCTGCCCGATCACGCCGGCATGTACCTCGGGCTCACGGGGCGCAGCATCGGGCGCGCCGACGCCTACGCGCTGGGGCTCGCGACGCATTGCATCGACGCGGCGCGCTTCGAGGAGATCAAGGCGGCTCTTGCCGACACCTGGCCCGTCGACACGGTGCTCGATGAGCGTCACGTCGAACCGGGAGTGGGGGAGCTCGCGCCCTATCGCGAGGTGATCGACCACTGTTTTTCGGGCGAGCGGGTGGAGGACATCGTGGCCCAGCTCGGAGCCGTGCAAGGAGCGGCACGCGACTGGGCGCAGGCCGTCCTGGCCGATCTCGGGCGGCGGTCGCCGCTGTCGCTCAAGATCACGCACCGGCACATCCGGGAAGCGCGTGCGCGCGATCTGCGCCAGACCTTGCAGATCGACTATCGCATCGCCGCGCACATGCTGGCGGCGAACGGCGACTTCTTCGAAGGCGCGCGCGCCGTGCTCATCGACAAGGACAATGCGCCCCGCTGGTCGCCGGCCCGTCTCGAGGATGTTACCGAGGCGATGGTGGAGCGGTTTTTCGCGCCGCTCGGCGCGGGCGAGCTCGTGCTGCCGACGCGCGAGGAGATGCAGGAAGCGCGCGCTTGAGCGCTCGGCACACCGTTCCTCGATTCGTCACGGCCGCGCAGGCGGCCGTCTCCGCAAGTTTCCAAGCTCGCGCCAGAAGAACCACGCGCAAGCGTCACCGACCACTCTCCGAGAGTCGGTGAGAGAGTTGAAGCCGGCGTGGATGGCCGCCTTCGCGGCCATGACGTAAAGAATGGAACTGGCGGAGACCAGCGGCGGGCAACATGCAGGCGTGTGTCGGACTTGGACTGCGATTTACGCAGTATTTACCGCGCAGATTGAGCTAATTTTTATGGGTTTCCCGTAGCCTACGATCATCAGAACCGGAAAACCGGTCGCGTCAAACAGGTTGAGTGAGGCAGGGTAATGAGTACCGCAAACACTGCGGCGCGCGTGCGCGCGGCCGTCGATCAGGATCCCAATCTTCGTTCCGAATACGTGCAGAGCCTTCATCTCATCGAGCGGCTGCATCGCCTGCTGCTCGACGTGATTAAGGATGAGTTCGATCGCACCGGCGCGTCGGACCTCAACGCCGTGCAGGCGCTGTTGCTCTACAACATGGGCGACAACGAGCTGACGGCGGGCGAGCTCAAGAGCCGCGGCTTCTACATGGGCTCGAACGTCTCGTACAATCTGAAGAAGCTCGTCGAGATGGGCTACGTCGACTACGAGCGTAGCGAGGCGGACAAGC
>JBFXEP010000157.1:0-7109 GCA_050179995.1 Hyphomicrobium sp. | reverse complement strand
GGCGCTTCAGGCGGATGTCCTTGTGGTTCGAGACGTCGGTGTAGGTCTTGACGCACTTGAAGACGAAGTGCGGGTTGAAGGGCATGTCGCGATCGAACAGCGCCTTGCAGATCATGTCGGCGGCGAGCGTCCAGGTCTGCTCGACCATCTCGAAGGTCTCGCCGGTCTTGGCGAGCTCGCCCCAGGTGGCCATCTTGGTTTTGATGGCCTCGATGAAATAGGGGATGTAGTCGCCGAAGGCGTCGGGATGGAAGGCGGGCTGCTGCGGCATGCGGATCTTCTGCCAGAGCGCGCCGTCGTGTGTGATCATCGACTTGCCGAAGATCGGCTTCAGGCCGTCGAAGTATTTGATGTAGCTGTCGACCTTGGTGACGAGCACGTGCTTGAAGTACTCGGGGTCGGTGACGAGCACGACGCGCTGGTTGGCCATGTTGACCGGGATCACGGGACCGTAGCGCTCCGCCATCTGCATGAGCAGGCGCATGGGGTTCTCGGGGTCCTTCAGGAGCGGCGAGAGGTTGAACCAGATGCTGCTCTCATCGCCGAGACCAAGGTCGGCCTGCTGCTCAGTCGTCGTTTCTACGGTCATGCGTCGTTCTCTCCGCGGGTCGGCCCTAGCGTGTGGTGCGCGGGGCCGACGGCCTGCTGCGCTCGAGAGCCGTTTCGGCACGCTGCCGAAAGGCGGCGTGAGGCGCGTCCTTCGGCTCGAGCGAGATCTCGTATCGTGATGGCTCACCGTATCACAGCGGCACCGAGGCTCGGTGTTCCGGTGGTGACGGTTGGCTAAAACATTGAATAGCTCAGTTTACGGCGACGCATTTTGTCCTGTCCATGCGGCAGGCGCACTCAGCCATTGTCGAGGGCGAAAGGCGAGGCGAGCACGTCTCGGTGGTTAACCCCTTTCTCGCCAGTGAGTTGCACGGTTGTTCTATCAGCGTTCAGCACAACCTGGCCGCTGGCCACAAGGTGCAAGGCGCGGGGGTAGAGCCGATGCTCGGCGGCGAGCACACGCGCGGCGAGGGCTTCGACCGAGTCGGACGGCAGAACGGGGACCGCCGCCTGGGCGATGATGGGACCGTCGTCCATCTCAGGGCTCACGAAGTGGACGGTGCAACCCGAGATCCTCGCGCCGGCGGCGATGACCGCCGCGTGCGTGTCGAGGCCTTTGAAGGCCGGCAGCAGCGAGGGATGGATGTTGATCATGCGCCCGCGCCAGCGCTCGACGAAGGATGCGGTCATGAGGCGCATGAAGCCCGCGAGCGCGATGAGGTCGATCTTCGACAGGTCCAGCATGCTCTGGAGCTGGCCCTCGAAGTGCTCGCGGCTCTCATAGTGCTTGTGGTCGAGGGCGAGCGCCGGCAGGCCCTGCGCCTTGGCCCAGGCAAGACCCGGCGCCTCGGGACGGTTGGAGATGACAAGCGCGATCTCGGCGGCGTAGCCGGGCGCGCGTGCGGCCTCGACGAGCGCCTGCATGTTCGAGCCACGGCCGGAGATCAGGATGGCAGTGCGTTTTTTGGTGTGTGTGCTCATGGCGCAGGTCTCACGCGAACTTCAGCGTGCCCTCGTAGGTGACGGCCCAGGCGTCGCCTTTGCCTTTGGCGCTGCTGCGCTCACCCGAAGGCGGCGTGATCTCGCCGATGATGACCGGCTGCTCTCCCCATTCCTGAAGCAGGCGCACGAGGCCGTCGGCGCCGTCGCTGGCGACGACGGCGATCATGCCGATGCCGCAGTTGAAGGTGCGCAGCATCTCCGCGTCGGGGAGCCGTCCCGCCTTTGCGAGCCACGCGAACACGGGCGGGGCGGGCCAGCTCGTCAGGTCGATGGCGGCGGCGGCGGTCGGCGGCAGCACGCGCGGCAGGTTCTCGGAAAGGCCGCCGCCGGTGATGTGGGCGAGCGCCTTGATGGGGCCATCGGTGGCGCCGCCGCTGGCTTCAAGTGCTGCCAGCAGCGGCTTCACGTAGATGCGCGTCGGCGTGAGGAGCGCTTCGGCGAGCGTCGTCGCGGGTGCGAATGGGGCCGGCGCGTCCCAGGCGAGGCGCTCCTCCGCGGCAAGGCGGCGCACGAGCGAGTAGCCGTTGGAATGGATGCCCGAGGACGGGAGGCCGATCACGACGTCGCCCGCGACGATATCGGGGCGCGGCAGGATCTCGCCGCGCTCGACAGCGCCGACGGCGAAGCCCGCGAGATCGTAGTCGCGGCCCTGGTAGTGGCCCGGCATCTCGGCCGTCTCGCCGCCGATCAGCGCGCAGCCCGCCTGCTTGCAGCCCTCGCCGATGCCGGCGATCACGTCGCGCGCGACGGCGACGTCGAGCGAGCCCACGGCGAAGTAATCCAGAAAAAAGAGTGGCTCGGCGCCCTGCACGACGAGGTCATTGACGCACATGGCGACGAGGTCGATGCCGATCGTGGCGTGGCGGCCGGTGTCGATGGCGATGCGCAGCTTGGTGCCGACGCCGTCGTTGGCGGCGACCAGCACGGGGTCGCGGAAGCCCGCGCCCTTCAAGTCGAAGAGGCCGCCGAACCCTCCGAGGTCGGCGCCCGTGCCGGGGCGGGCGGTGGCGCGGGCGATGCCTTTGATCGCCTCGACGAGGGCGTTGCCGGCGTCTATGTCTACGCCCGAGTCGCGGTAGGTGATGGGTTTTTGGGAACCGTCCGGTGGCTGGCTCATGGGTCCTCGGATGCGGCGGCTTAGGCTCAAAAGGCGCTGAACCCTACTTTCGCCTGAATATGCACGGGAGATGGGCTCCTACCAGCTGGAACGCGGGTCGGCAACATTGGGGGGCATGGGCAGGGACATGAATTCGGCGATCCGCCTCGTATTTTGCGCGCTTCTCCTGTGCGCATCCCCGGTCTTTCCGGCGGCGCATGCCGCGGCCAGCAAGGTGTTCACGGTCGCCAACTATCCGGTCGAGGCGACGGCCAAGGATGCGGTTGCCGCCAAGGAGAAGGCGCACAGTGAGGGCCAGCAGGCGGCGCTCGGCGCGCTCCTGAAGCGCCTGGTGCCGGTTACGTCCTACAATCGCATCGACCATCTGAAATCGATCAGCGCCGATGCCCTGATCGATGGCGTGGCCGTGCGCTCGGAGCAGAACTCCTCGACGCGCTACATCGCGAGCCTCGATTTCTCGTTCCAGGCCGATGCGGTGCGCGACCTGCTCAACCGGGAGGGCGTGCCGTTCGTCGAGCAGCAGTCGCCGCGCATCGTGCTCGTGCCGGTGATGGCGGAAGCGGGCGACGGCGGGCTCACCTACAAGGCTGCGAGCGGAGACTGGGCCCAGATCTGGAAGGGGCTCGATCTCGACAACACGCTGACCCCGATCAAGATCGAGACGATGCTGCCTTCCGTGCACGGGGACACGATCGTCGCGGCGCTCAACGGCGACGACAACGTGGAGCGCATCCTCACCGGCGAGTACCGGGCGGAGTACGTGCTGTTCGCCATCGCCGAGGTCGACGCGGCGGACAAGCAGCTCAACGTGACGCTGGCCGGCATCGATGCGGCTGGGCTCGTCTCGTGGCGGCGCGGCTATCGGATCGCGCACGGCGACGTGGGCTACGCGATGGAGTTCGCGGCCGTGGTGACCCAGGGCGTGCTCGAGGGACGCTGGAAGGTGGCCAAGACCGAGGAGGGCCAGGGTGGCGTCGGGTTCGGGGGCGGCGGCGGTGGCGAGGTGCAAATGTTCGTCGAGTTCTCGAGCCTCGACGAGTGGAACGACCTGCGGCGCGTGATCCTCGACCTGCCCGGGGTGGATGACGTCCGCATCGGGGCCGTCTCGGCGCGCTCGGCCGAAGTCTCCGTGCGCTATTCCGGCGGGGGCAATGGGCTCGCCACGGCGCTCGCGAGCCAAGGCTTGGCGCTGATGGATTTGGGCGGGACCTGGGTCCTGCGTTCGGGCTACTAGCCTCGAACTCAGAATCTCTTGCGAAATCAACGCCTCTCAGGCCCGAACCTCATGACGATTCGGTCTGTTCTGCCCAAGAACAGGCAGAGTAGACTGGGCATATGGTTGTTTTTCGTGCATCGGGCCCGCCGCAATTGAACATTCCGAACCTCATCACGCTCGGACGGGTCATCCTGGTCCCTGTCGTGTTCTGGCTCCTCGTCACGGGGCAGACGCAAGCGGCGTTCTTCGCCTTCGTGCTCGCCGGCGTGTCGGATGCGGTCGACGGCTTCATCGCCAAGCGCTTCAACCAGTCGACCGAGCTCGGCGCCTATCTCGATCCTTTGGCTGACAAATTGCTCATCGTGTCGATCTTCGTGGCGCTCGGCGTGGGAGGCGCTCTGCCGTCGTGGCTGGTCATCGCCGTCGTCACGCGCGACATCCTGATCGTGGTTGGCGTCATGCTGTCATGGCTGCTCGATCATCCGGTCCGCATCGCGCCGCTCATCGTCAGTAAGGCCAACACGGTGGCGCAGATCGTGCTCGCGGGTACGGTGCTCGCCGATGACGGGTTCGGCCTCGGGCTCGAGACGCTCAGGATCACTCTGGTGTGGGTCGCCGGCGCTCTCACTATTGCCTCGCTCGCGGCCTATCTCCGCGCTTGGCTTCGGCATATGTCCGGGTAAAGTCTCCGCTGACGGCTGATGGACGCCCTCCGGAAGCCGCAAACGGGGAAACCATATGCGCGCGGAACGGCAGGTCCTGTTCTGGGTGTCGGCGGCGGCGCTGCTGATCCTGACGATCGCCATTCTCAAGGAGATTCTTCTGCCTTTCGTCGCCGGCATCGCCATCGCCTACTTCCTCTCACCGCTCGCGGACCGGCTGGTCAAGCTCGGCTTCAATCGCGTCGTGGCCTCGTTCCTGATCGTGGTTACGCTCGCCGTGGTCGTGGGTGCGGCGCTGGTGCTGATCGTGCCCGTCATCCTCGCCCAGGCGCAGGACCTTGCCGCGGCGCTACCAGGGGAGCTCACGCGGCTGCGCGAGGTGGCGGAAACCTGGGTGCGGGAGCGTTTCGGCCCGGCTTTCGGCGGCCTCGACGTGCAGATCGCGCGTGCGTCCGACGCCATCTCCGCCAACTGGGCGAGCCTCGTTGGCTGGGCCGCCAGCTCGATCTGGGACCGCAGCCTCGCCATTGTGAACTTTCTGGCGCTCATGCTCGTCACGCCGCTGGTCGTCTTCTATCTGCTGGTCGACTGGCATCCGATGCTCGAGAAGGTGGACGGCTGGCTGCCGCGCGGGCACGCGGCCTCGCTCCGTACGCTGGCAACCGACATGAACGACGCGGTGGCCGCGTTCGTGCGCGGGCAGGGGACGGTGTGCATCATCCTCGGCGCCTACTATGCGGTGGCATTGACCGCCATCGGCCTCAACTACGGCCTGCTCATCGGGCTGGCGACGGGGCTGCTCTCCTTCGTTCCGTTCGTCGGCTGGGCGCTCGGCTTCATCACGGCGACCACGGTGGCGGTGATCCAGTTCTGGCCCGAGCTGTTCCCGATCCTGCTCGTGGTCGGCGTCTATTTCGGCGCGCAGGCGCTCGATGCCGGCTTCCTGAGCCCGACCATCGTCGGATCGAAGATCGGCCTGCATCCGGTGTGGCTCATCTTCGCGCTGTTCGCGTTCAGCTATCTGTTCGGCATCGTCGGCACGCTGGTTGCGGTGCCGCTGGCGGCGGCGGTCGGCGTGCTGATCCGCTTCGCGCTCGACGTCTACCTCAAGAGCCCGGTCTATCAGGGCGCCGCACCGGCTCCGGCGGCGGGCGCGGCGCAAGAGCCCGCACCATGAGTCTCAGCGCCAAGGCACAACCCGAGCAGCTCGTGCTCGCGCTTCCGCATCGTCAGGCGCAGGAGGCGGAGGACTTCCTGGTCAGCCAGTCCAACGCGGCGGCCGTCGAGCTCGTGGACGGATGGCCGGACTGGGGGCGCGCGGCGGCGCTCGTGACCGGTCCGCGCGGGGCCGGCAAGAGCCACCTCGCGAACGTGTGGCGCCTGCGTTCGCACGCGCATCTCGTGGCGGCGGCGGATCTGGACGACGGCTCCGTCGGCAAGCTCGAGGAACGCGGCGCGCTCGTCGTCGAGGACATCGACCGCGGCATCGCGAGCGAGCAGGTGCTGTTTCACCTCCTCAACTTCGCACGCGAGAAGGCGGGCTCGATCCTGCTCACGTCGCGGGCGGCGCCGGGCGACATCGAGATCGGCCTGCCGGACCTGCGGTCGCGGCTGAGGGCCATTCCGCCCGTCCACATCGCGCCGCCAGACGACGCCTTGCTGCGGTCGGTGCTGGTCAAGCTCTTCTCGGACCGGCAGCTCGCGGTCGAGCCGCACGTCATCGCCTATATCGCGCTGCACGTCGATCGCGCCATGGACGCCGTGCTCGGCGTGGTGGCGGCCTGCGACCGGCTTTCGCTCGCGCGGCAGGGCAAGATCACGCGCGCAGTGGCGGCGGCCGCGCTGGAAAGCGACGCTCCGGACCGCGACGACGAGCGGGCGGATGCGGACGGCGACCCGGAGCACTAAATTGCCACTATAGTATTGCGTTAGCACCTGTCAGTCATCGCACCCCGATTTTCTACGAACAGCAGGACCCCCATGGCTTCGGCAAAAGGAAAGCTCAAGACGGACTCGCGCGCGACGGAACCCGTTGCTGTCCCGGACGGACCGGAGCGCTTCTACAATCGCGAGCTTTCGTGGCTGCAGTTCAATCGCCGGGTGCTCGAGGAGGCGCGCAACAAGAACCATCCGGTACTCGAGCGGCTGCGCTTTCTCTCCATCTCGGCGTCGAACCTCGACGAGTTCTACATGGTGCGCGCGGCCGGCATCTACGGCCAGATCGCGGCCGGCGTGCAGACGCTGACCCAGGATGGGCTGACGCCGAGGCAGCAGCTCGCCGAGATCAACCGCTTCGCGGCCAAGCTCGTCGCGGACAAGCAGGCGTGCTGGGACGACATCAAGAAGGACATGGCCGGGGCCGGCGTCGAGATCGTGACGCCGGACGCGCTCTCCTCGGCCGACAAGGAGTGGCTCGAGCGTCTGTTCATGAGCCACGTGTTCCCGATCGTGACGCCGATCGCGGTCGATCCGGCGCATCCGTTCCCGTTCATCCCCAATCTCGGCCTCACCATGGTCGTGTGGATGCAACGCAAGAGCGACGCCAAGGCCATGAGCGGGCTCA
>JBFXEP010000156.1:0-7127 GCA_050179995.1 Hyphomicrobium sp. | reverse complement strand
GGTGGCGGGGGATTAGGCGCGAACCTACTTATCCGGAATGACGATCTTAGAATCGTCTGTATCGACCACAAAGATGGCTAGAAGCTTGGCTGGTTCCGTGTCACTGGCGTTATGGCTCACCTGGTGATGGTCGCCCGGCTTTTCCGTCCAGCTCTCGCCCGCTTTGTACGTGCGCTCGGGCGCGTCGTTCACTTTGCTGCGGATGGCGCCCTCCAACACCCGCGCGTAAATGAAGGCCGAGGACGGATGGCGATGCGAGGGCGATCCGGCGCCAGGTCCATATTCGACGAGAACGGCGCGCATGCTCTTGCCGGGCACGTTCGGCAGCTCCTGGTCGAAAACGACGGTTACCTTCGCTCCTGGAGCGATGTCCTGCTGAGCGGCGACATTGGTCGCAAACAAGGCGACGGCGGCTGCAACCAGCCGTGCAGTCTTCTTCATGGTGGCTCCTCCTTCTCCGAGGCCGATTTCAAGTGGCTCGTGCCCAATCGGCGAGTCGCGTGGGGCCTACAATGAACTGGGCAACCGGGGCCAGTCCGTCCTTGTCGAGGACGGCACCGAAGTATTCGGCGTCCGGGTCCGCAATTACCTTCCGCGCGTCACCCTTGGATGAGAGATACGTTTGGACGAACTCTGCAAGGCTCGACGCTTCGGGACCGGCAAGCTCAATTGCGCCATTCCTCGGAGCGGCGGTTGCAATGTTCGCGAGGGTGGCAGCTACGTCGGCGGCCGCCACGGGCTGGAATTTGTACGGTGACAGGTAGACGACATCTCCTTTCGTTCCGTCAGCCGCAATCGCGTCGAGAAACTCGAAGAATTGCGTTGCACGCAAGATCGAGTACGGGACGCCACTGGCCTCGATGAGCTCCTCCTGCGCGCGCTTGGCGCGAAGATAAGCGTTGTCACGGAGGCGATCTGCGCCGACGACCGAAAGCGCGATGTAGTGCGCCACGCCAGCCGACTCGGCCGCACTCAGCAAGTTCCGAGTCGAGCGGCGGAAGAACTCCAGGACAGCAAGCTCCTCGAACGACGGCGAGTTGGCGACATCGATGACAACGTCGGCGCCGTTCAGCGCCGCCGCGACGCCCTTGCCGGAAACGCTATCGACACCGGTCGACGGCGATGCGGCGACAATCTCGTGGCCCTGCGCTTGTAGAATCGCACCCAGCTTGCGGCCAATGAGGCCGGACCCCCCGATGATGACGACTTTCATTGTGATCTCTCCCAGTACAAGGCGAGCCTTCTCTTGAAATGGAGCGGTCTTGAAGGGCAGTGGCAGGCACTGAGGCGATGGCGGAAGGATCCGCGTTGGCCGCAGCGTAGAGCGGTGCCAAGCCCTAGGAGACCGCCTCGCAGGCATCGGTGGCAGGGATGATACCCGACATCATCAGCGGGCAAACGAAGCAGCCCCCTCGAGCGTTAACGTATGATTGGCATCGAGCCCGCGCGGGATATCCGATCGCTCGCGTTTCATGAGCCCATGATCGGCCCGCTCAGACGCCGATCAACCGCGCGTATTCGATCTTGGGGCAGCGGTCCATGACGACGGCGAGGCCGGCGGCGCGGGCCTCGGCCGCAGCCTCCTCGTTGATGACGCCGAGCTGCATCCAGATGGTCTTGATCTTCAAGCGGTCCTTCAGGCGAATTGCGGCGCGGACCACCTCGAGGGCGGCGTCGGGCCGGCGGAAGATGTCGACCACGTCGACGGGCGTGCGGATGGCGGCGAGATCCTTGCGCACGCTCGCGCCCAGGATCTTCTTCCCGGCGAGCGTCGGGTTGACGGGGATCAGCTTGTAGCCCTTGGCCTTGAGGTAGCTCATGACGCCGTAGCTCGGGCGGCCCGGGTCATCGGAGGCGCCGACGACGGCGAAGGTGCGCGATGATTTCAGGATCGCGGCGATGGCCGCGTCGCTCATCCCGGCCGGCGGACCGGCGGGGGGCAGCATCACGCGGCCGGCCGCGTCGAGCGGCATGAAGGGGTTGTAGGCGACCTCCCAGAGGTGGCCGTCGGGATCGGCGAAGTAGCCGGACTGGCCGCCCCAGAAGGCCTTCTCGGAGGGCTTGATGACCTTGCCGCCCGCGGCCTTGGCCTCGGCGAGGACACGGGCGACGTCGCCTTCGGCGCGCACGTTGTGGGCGACGGCTACGCTGCGAAAACCCGATCCGGCGCTCGCGACGCCGGCGTCGCCGGCGAGATTGGACCTGCCCCACAGCGCGAGCACGACGCCGCCTGCATCATAGAAGGCAACCTCGTCGGTCGAGGCCGAGGACGGCTTGAAACCCAGCTTTTCGTAGAAGGCGCGCGCGCGGGCGAGATTCTTGACGCCGAGCGTGACGAAGGTGAGCCGCGGCTCCATTGTCGGTCTTTCCAGATGTCAATCTTTCCAGACGTCAGTCCTTCCAGACTGGCGGGCGCTTCTCGACGAAGGCGCCGATCCCCTCGGCCGCGTCGGCCTGCATCATGTTCTCGACCATGACGCCCGCGGCGTAGTCGTAGGCCTCGGCGAGCGGCGCCTCGAGCTGCCGGTAGAAGGCCTCCTTGCCGATGGCGACGGTGGCCTTCGACTTCGCGGCGATGATGCGCGCCATGGCGAGCGCCTCGTCCACGACGCGCTCCGGCGCCACGACGCGATTGACGAGGCCGTAGCGGGCGGCATCCTCGGCGGAGAGCATTTCGCCCAGGAGCAGCATCTCCATGGCCTGCTTGCGCGAGACGTTGCGCGAGAGAGCGACCATCGGCGTCGAGCAGAAGAGGCCGATGTTGACGCCCGGCGTGGCGAAGGCCGCCGTCTCAGCCGCGACGGCGAGGTCACAGGTGGCGACGAGCTGGCAGCCGGCGGCGGTGGCGACACCCTGCACGGCGGCGATGACGGGCTTCGGACTTTTGACGATGGCCTGCATGAGGCTGGCGCAGGCGCGCATGGTCTCCTCGTAGAACGCACGCCCGCCGTCAGCATCGGCGCGGTGGAGGGTGAGCTCCTTGAGGTCGTGACCGGAAGAGTACACGGGGCCAGCGGCCGCGAGCACGATGGCCGCCACGTCCGGTTCACGCGAGAGATCGGCGATCGCGGCATCGAGAGCGGCGATCATGCGCCGCGACAGCGCGTTGCGGGCCGCGGGCGCATCGAGGGTGAGCACGGCGATCGCGGGCTCAGGGCGCTCGATGCGGATGGGAGCGCCCTCGCCGTCCTTGGTGGCGGACGGCGCAGGCGCTCTGAGCTGTGTGTCGGTCGTCACGTGCGGCTCCCCGCGGTTGCAATCGCCACCCGAACGCCTCAGGGCGCGGGCGGGCCTTCCTCGTCAGGCCCGCTTTCGCCGGCCTCCTCCGGGATCAAAGCCTCGATCTCGGCGACAAGCTTCTTCACGACATCGATGTTGCCCTTGTACTGCAGGGGCTTCGATATCTCGATCTCCTTCGTCAGGTCGTCGACGGCGAGCTTCTTGTCCTCGGGCGGGATCGTCTCGTCGGACTTGATGTCCTCGAGCTCCTTCTTCATCTTCTCGACCGGATCGGTGAAGTTGCCGCTCGAACGGTCGAGCCCGTCGAGAATGACGGCAACGTTGGCGCCGACATCCTCGAAGGCGAGGAAGCTCGCGAAGCCATGTTTCACGGCGATGTCATCGAGCTCCTTCTTGAGGGCGGCGTCGGGGGTCTCGCCGGCTTCGGCGAGCTTGTTGGCGAGCGGCGCGAAATCCTTCTGCGCAGCGATGAAGGAGGTGACCAGCTGATCCGTGAGCTCGATCTGCTTGAACTCCTCCGGCGCGGGCTCCTGCGCCACGGCGGCCACTGCGCCCGCGCTCAAGCCGAGCATCACAACGAACGACTTAAGGCGTGCAAATCGCATATTCATAGAGTGAGACCTCCCAATCCCAAACAAGGCCGCTGAGCACATCCGGCGCGCGGCATGGATAGCAGACTCGTGATCCTAGCGATAAGTGAGACGGTTCTAAGAACGGGTGGCGCGCGACGCGGTTCCTGAGCGCCGCCCGTGCGGCGAATTTCGGAGGCGCGCGTGCGGATCAGCACCACCGTACGCGGGCCGGCGGAGTGGCATCAGATGTGCGGTTTTATGTTACCGCATCAACGGTTATATAATACCTTATAGGATTATTTATTGATTTTTCAGGGATATTTATTTCCATCTGCGGATTGACGGCTACGGTGACGCCACGTAGAACTGCGCGCTTCAAAGCGGCAGCGCGCTTGGCGCGCCGCTCCTTCCAACACTCAGGCAGGGACGTCCCGCCATGACAACGTTCGTCGCCAAGCCCGGCGAGGTGGACAAGAAGTGGGTGCTGATCGATGCCGAGGGCCTCGTCGTCGGCCGGCTCGCCGCCCTCATCGCCACCCGCCTCAAGGGCAAGCACAAGCCGATCTATACGCCGCACGTCGACTGCGGTGACAACGTCATCGTCGTCAACGCCGAGAAGGTCGTCCTGACCGGCAACAAGCGCGAGGACAAGGAATACTTTCGCCACACGGGCTATCCGGGCGGCATCAAGACCACGACGCCGAAGCGCATCCTCGATGGCCGCTTCCCCGAGCGCGTCATCGAGCTTGCCGTCGAGCGCATGCTCCGGCGCGGCCCGCTGCAGCGCCGCCTGATGCGCAATCTCAAGATCTACAAGGGTGCCGAGCATCCGCACGCGGCGCAGACGCCGGTCGCGCTCGACATCGCCAAGCTCAATCGCAAGAACTCGAGGGCCTGACAGCCATGGTGCAGGAAAGCAAGACCCTGGACGATCTCGGCGCCCTCAAGGGCGCGGCACCCGCCGAAGCTCCTGTCCACGTGCAGAAGCTCGACAGCTTCGGGCGCGCCTACGCCACGGGCAAGCGCAAGGATGCCGTCGCGCGCGTGTGGCTCAAGCCCGGCCGTGGGCAGATCACCGTCAACAAGAAGGACTACAAGCTCTATTTCGCGCGCCCCGTGCTGCAGATGCTGCTGCAGCAGCCGCTCGCCGCCGCCAACCGCGCGAGCCAGTTTGATATTATCGTGACAGTGGCGGGCGGCGGACTTTCCGGCCAGGCCGGCGCGGTGCGTCACGGCATCTCCAAGGCGCTCACCTACTACGAGCCGGAGCTGCGCGGCGTGCTGAAGAAGGGCGGGTTCCTGACCCGCGACAGCCGCACCGTCGAGCGTAAGAAGTACGGCCGCATGAAAGCGCGGCGCAGCTTCCAGTTCTCGAAGCGCTAGGACCGCGCCCGAGGTTTACCCCTCCGGCGCGCTTTCGCCACAGCCCTTGCGCTCATAACCCTAAGCAATTTCAAAGCAACGGCCCGCCTTGGCGGGCCGTTGTATTTTAGCCAAATATGGTGTTGTTCTCTCGTGCCAAATCGGTGGACCTCGCGTCCATCTTCCCGGAAAGGCGACGTTGATGCTTGAAGCCCTGCTGACCGAGATCGGACATCTCGCGAGTCCCTCCTGGTGGGCCGAAAACACCGTTCCCCTCTTCAACATCCTCATGATCGACCTCACGCTTGCCGGAGACAACGCGATCGTGGTCGGCATGGCGGCGTCTCGGGTCGACCCCAAGATGCGGGCCAAGGTCATCTTCTGGGGCATTGCCGGCGCGGTGGTGCTGCGCATCCTCTTCTCGGGCATCGCGCAGCAGATGCTGCAGGTGATCGGCCTCACGCTAGCGGGCGGCCTGCTGCTGCTGTTCGTCTCATGGAAGATGTACAAGCAGATCGTCGAGGGCCACGAGCACTCGATCGAGCATGTCGAGAGCCAGCTCGCCTCACAAACCACGCCGCACAACGAGACCAGTTTCTGGTCGGCGCTGTGGACCATCATTCTCGCCGACGTCTCGATGTCGCTCGACAACGTGCTGGCGGTTGCCGGCGCGGCCGGAGAATCGACGCTGGTGCTGGTGATCGGACTCGCCATCGCCATCGTATTGATGGCGGTCGCCTCGACCTACATCGCCAAGCTGCTGGCCCGCTATCCCTGGATCGCCTGGGTCGGCCTCCTCATCATACTCTACGTGGCCCTCGACATGATCTACCGCGACAGCCACAAGATCTTCTGCGTCGCCTACGGCGTTGGCTGCTCGGAGACGATCTTCCAGGGCATCCTGCACCGGCTCGGGCTCGGCGGATGAGCGGCGCGGGCAAAGCCAAGGCGCGCGTCTTCATCGACGGGGAGGCGGGCACGACCGGCCTCGAGATCCGGGAGCGGCTCGCGGCCGAGCCCGCCATCGAGGTGGCGAGCATCGCGCCCGAGCAGCGCAAAGACGCGGGCGCACGCCTGGCGCTGATGGCGGACGTGGATCTCGTCGTGCTGTGCCTTCCCGATGCGGCGGCGGTGGACGCGGTGGCGCTGGCCGACGGGCTCGGCAACCGCGCGCCGCGCATCGTCGATGCCTCGACCGCGCATCGCGTCGCCGAGGGCTGGGTGTACGGCTTTCCCGAGCTCGACGCGCACCAGGCGGACGCCATCCGCGCGGCGCGGCATGTTGCCAACCCGGGCTGCTATCCAACGGGCGGCATCGCGCTCCTGCGGCCGCTGGTCGAAGCGGGCATTTTACCCGCCGACTTTCCGGTCACCGTCAACGCCGTCTCGGGCTACTCGGGCGGCGGCAGGTCGATGATCGAAGCCTACGAGGTGAGCAAGGAGGCGCCGCTCTTCGAGCTCTATGGGCTCGGGCTCGCGCACAAGCACGTGCCGGAGCTCGAGCGCTACAGCGGGCTTACGCGGCGGCCGATCTTCGTGCCTTCGGTAGGCAACTTCCGCCAGGGCATGCTGGTCAGCGTTCCCCTGCATCTCGACCTGCTGCCGGGGCGGCCGGTGGCGGCGGACATCGAGGCGGCGCTCGCGGCGCACTACAAGGGCTTGACGCAAGTGCGCGTCGTTCCCGCAACCGAGCATGCCAGGCTCGGCGGACGGCTCGACGCGCTCACGCTCAACGGGTCGGACAAGCTCGAGCTCTATGTCTTCTCCAACGCCGAGCACCGCCAGGCGGTGCTGGTCGCGCGGCTCGACAATCTCGGCAAGGGCGCGGCCGGCGCGGCGGTGCAGAACATCCGGCTGATGCTCGGGCTTTAGTGCCTTAGCCCAAAGCCGTGCAGTGCCCCTCACCCTAACCCTCTCCCCAAGGGGAGAGGGAATAGCGGCCTGTTTCCCAGG
>JBFXEP010000155.1:0-7130 GCA_050179995.1 Hyphomicrobium sp. | reverse complement strand
CTCCATGTACCACCCATGCCGCAGCAGCACGACCGGAAGGCCAGACGCTTTCAGGAGAGCCTCGGTCTGCAGATGGTCTTCACTAAGACCAAGGGACGAGGTGTCGGCATTAAGCAGGCTCGTATAGGCGAACAAACCGACGCCTGCGGCCTTCGCGGCCTCGATGACATTCTGGTGCTGGGAAACGCGGTCACCCTCCATACTCGACGAGATCAGCAACAACCTGTCGACGCCGCCGAAAGCCGCCGGGAGGGTGTCGGGCCGTGAATAGTCAGCGATGCGGAGTTCGACGCCCTGCGCAGCGATCTGCTTGGCGACGTTGTGGTCAACCGACCGGACGCCCGCAACAATGCTACTGGCCGGAACTCTCTTGAGAAGCTCGCTGATTACGAGGCGGCCGAGCTCGCCGGTCGAGCCGGTGACAAACAGCCGGGGCTGGTTGGAATTTGTCATGTCGTTTCCTTGGTCGCCGAATCAGGACTTCACGACCGTATGGGCCGTGATGGAGTAGCCGAACGGATCACGGAACGCGAAATAGCGGCCGAACGGCCCGTCCTTCGGAGCGAACTCGATTCCGACGCCTTGATCGACGAGATGGCCGTGCAGTGCATCAGCGTCGTCACAGCCGAACCAGATGGCAATGCCCCAGCCCAGCTTATCGGTTGCCCCCAGGTCGACGACAGGCGTACGGACGGCAAACGGAACCGGCTTGGTATCGAACACGACGGCTCCCGGCGGACTCATTGGCGCGGGGTGAAGCCCGACGACGTCGGTGTAGAAGGTGCGCGCGGCTTCAACGTCTTTGACTTGAATGCCAATGAAATCGGGTCCGATCAGATGCGGCATGACGGGGTTTCCTTGTATTGTCGGATTTGATAATATCAGTGCACTTATATAATGTAAGGACCCTGATATGTCAATCCGAGTTTGCTGATGGACGACCCCTATGCGACGATCGGCTTCGCGCTGAAGCATGCCCAACAGGCGCTCCGGACGCGCATGGATGCGGAATTGCGTCAGATCGGTCTGACCACGCCGCAATATGCGGTGCTCGCCTACTTAAAGGTCGAACCAGGAGCTTCGAACGCCGCGCTGGCGCGCCAAGCCTTCATCACGCCGCAGACAATGCAGGCGATTCTCGTCACGCTTGAGAAGTCTGGCTTCATCAAGCGTACTCCTCATCCGGACCACGGGCGCGTTCAGAAGACCGAGTTGACGCCCTCGGGCGATCAGGCCCTGGAGGCAGCCTCTGCAATCGTTGCCGATGCCGAAAAGCGCCTTGTCGATGCCGCAGCGCCGCTCGATCCTGAACTTGTCGCAACCATGCTAATGCGGCTGGCAAACGCCCTCCGATAGCGGCGGCTTTCCCCGTTGGTGAGAAAAAACAGCTATGCAGGAGAGTCCCAGTTGCCGAGGTATGGTCGGGCAAGCCGAGAGTTGCGGCAGCGACACGGACGGCGTTTTTCCCCGCCCTTTTAGCCCCACAACTTGCAATTGCGTGGCCTTGCCGCTAATGGTCACGCGATGACCGCGGTCGCCGCGTGACCGGTCGCGGTCGCGGTTGAGGTTCTCGCCGAGGGGCTTCGGGTGCGTTCGGATCCGCTGATCGCCAAGAGAAAGCACGAGAGCGAGCAGGAGATTTACCTGCGCCTGCTCGAGCGCGTGGCCGAGGACAGCCAAATCTCACAGGCCAAGTTCGCCGAGCAGGTCGGCATCGCCAAGGGTCTCGCCAACGCCTACTTCAACCGCTGCGTGAGCAAGGGATGGATCAAGCTGCGTCAGGTGCCGCGGCAGCGCTATCTCTACTACCTCACGCCCGCCGGCTTCTCGGAGAAGGCGCGGCTGACCGTCAAATTCCTCACGTCCTCCTATCAGTTCTATCGGGACGCGCGCGCCGATCTCGTGGTGACGATGTCGGAGGCGCGAATGCGAGGTCATCGCAGCCTCGGTGTTTTGGGATCCGGTGATCTCGCCGAGATCGCTGCCATCACGTGCGCGGAGGCCAACGTCAAAATTGTCGGCTTCGTCGGCCAGCCGGATGTGCGGGCGATGATCTCCGGCCTGCCGGTCAAGTCGAGTTGGGCCGAGCTCAGCAAGGCCGACGCCGCGCTGCTTGCGAGCGTTGAAAATGCACGCACGATGCACGCCGACATGCGGCAGCAATTTTCCGATGTCGAGGTCTTCGTGCCCCGGCAGCTCGCGCCACTTCTGTGGAGTTGAGCGCATGGATCGCTGGTACGTCGTCTACACGCAGCCGCGCGCCGAGGAAAAGGCGCTCGAGCATCTCGAGAAGCAGGGGTTCCGCTGCTTCCTGCCGCGCCTTCGCCGCGTGAAGAGCCACGCGCGCCGCAAGGAGGTCGGGCTCGAGCCGTTGTTCCCGCGCTATCTGTTCACGCGCCTCGACGGGGCGCGGGAAGCATGGCGAAGCATCAACGGCACGCGCGGTGTCGTGCACCTGCTGGTGAACGGAAATGAGCCGGCACCCGTCGCGGGGGATTTCGTCGGCGAGCTGATCTCGGCGTCGGACGAGCGCGGCGTCGCCTCTCCGGCAGGTCTAGGAATGCTGTGGAAGGGCCGCCACGTGCGTATTCAGGACGGGCCACTTTCGGGTCAGATTGCGGCGGTCGATGAGGTCGGCCCGTCGGGCACGGAGCGTGTCAGGCTACTTCTCAGCCTTCTCGGCAAGGCGACGCGGTTCGACCTGCCCGCATACGCGGTCGAACCGGCTTAGCGGGTCGCATCGGCTCGCATTTGCACGGCAAGACATGGGTGTTTTCACCCGTGCTGCGGCAGCAATGGAGGAGCGGAATGGCGGATGGAGTTGCGACGATGCGCGCTGCGTCTGCATACGCTCGCGTCGTGCGAGACACTACGTTGCGCCGTTCGTGATGAGCCAACATGCCTTCGTGACGTTGATGTCTCTTCACATGGTGGCCGGCTGACATGTGCGGCATCGCCGGCATATTCCATCGCGACGGCGCCCCTGCCGCGCCCACGCGTCTCAAGGCTATGACCGACGTCATTGCGCACCGCGGACCGGACGGCGAGGGCCAGTTCGTCGTCGGCCCGGTCGGTCTCGGCCATCGCCGGCTTGCCATCATCGACCTGTCGCCGCTCGGCCGTCAGCCGATGACCACCCAGGACGAGCGCTATACGCTGGTCTTCAACGGCGAGATCTACAATTTCCAGGAGCTGCGCGCCGATCTCATCGCCCGCGGCCGCGCCTTCGTGAGCCGCACCGACAGCGAGGTGCTTCTGGCCGCGTTCGCAGAATGGGGTCTCGGCGCGCTGCGGCGCTTCAACGGCATGTTTGCCTTCGCCATCTGGGACCGCGACAAGGAAACGCTGACGCTGGCGCGCGACCGCTTCGGCGTAAAGCCGCTCTATTGGGCCGAAGTCGGTGGTTGCCTGCTTTTCGCCTCCGAGGTCAAGGCCCTTCTTGCCCACGGCGCTCTCGATGCCGGGTTGGATCAGGAAGGCCTTGCCGAATATCTTGCGTTCCAGAACTTCTTCACCGACCGCACGCTCTTCAAGTCAGTCCGGCTGCTGCCGCAGGGCTCATACCTCCAGATCCGCGCCGGCACGGGGCGTCTTTCGCCCGCGCAATTCTGGGACTTCCAGTTTCAGGAGCCGGAGTCGGACACGGAGGACATCGATTTCGTCGAGCGGGTCGACTATCTCTTCCGGCAGGCCGTCTCTCGTCAGCTCGTCAGCGACGTCGAGGTCGGCTCCTATCTTTCAGGCGGCATGGATTCGGGCTCGATCACGGCACTCGCCGCGCGCGAGCTTCCCTGGATGCGGACCTTCACGGTCGGCTTCGACCTGAACTCGGCCTCGGGCGTCGAAATGGGCTTCGACGAGCGCGAAGCCGCCGAGCTCATGAGCTACATGTTCAAGACCGAGCACTACGAGATGGTGCTCAAGGCCGGCGACATGGAGCGCATCCTGCCCAAGCTCGCCTGGCATCTCGAGGAGCCGCGCGTCGGCCAGTGCTATCCGAACTTCTACGCGGCGAGCCTCGCCTCCAAGTTCGTCAAGGTGGTCTTGTCCGGCGCGGGCGGCGACGAATGCTTTGCCGGATACCCCTGGCGCTACTACCGAGCGGTCGTGAACGAGGACTTCGAGGAATACGTCGACAAGTACTTCGCGTTCTGGCAGCGGCTTTTGCCGGAAAGCGTCCGCAAGGACGTTCTGGCACCGATTTGGAGCAGTGTCAGCAGCGTCGACCCGCGCGAAATCTTCCGTGGCGTTTTCCACGCGCACGCGCCCTCGCTGACGCGCCCCGAGGACTACATCAATCACTCGCTCTATTTCGAGGCCAAGACATTCCTCAACGGCCTGCTTGTCGTGGAGGACAAGATGTCGATGGCGCATGGGCTGGAGAGCCGCGTGCCGTTCCTCGACAACGACCTCGTGGATTTTGCCATGCGGCTGCCGGCGCGCACCAAGCTCGGCAACCTCACCGAGGTGATACGGCTCGACGAGAACGAGCCGGGCGGCAAGCAGAACCGCTACTTCGACCGCACGCGCGACGGCAAGCTCATCCTGCGCACAATGATGCAGCGATATATCCCGCCGCAAATCACCTCGCGCGAGAAGCAGGGTTTCTCGGCTCCCGATGCCAGCTGGTTCAAGGGCGAGAGCATCGACTACGTCAGGCGCCGGCTGAAGAATCCGAGGGCGCGCATCTACGACGTGCTCGACCGCAAGACGGTGGAAACCCTGATCGACGACCACCTCGAAGGGCGCGAGAACCGGCGCCTCCTCATCTGGTCGCTTCTCAATCTCGAGCAGGTCTTCGAAGGGTATTTCTCCTAGGGATCACGGACGTCGCTTAATGATCGTCGTCCGTTGAAGGCAAGGCTGCGGGAAAGGAACAATGGCACAGGCGCTCAAATTGGGATTGAGGGACCTTCCGAGCTTGATGCTCTTGATCCTCGTGCGCGCAATCCGGAGCGTGGGAAACCTCCGGGCGAACGCGGACGCGCTGCGCAGAGTGTGGCAGGTTGCAGTCGAGAAACGCGATCTTGTGAAAGCGCTGATCCAGCGGCAGCTGCGTGTGGCGCATGCCGGCCGCGGACTTGGCCTTTTCTGGCAGTTCTTCCATCCGCTTTTCATCGTTGTCGTTTACATGGTGATTTTCGGTGCCGTGATCGGCCGCCGTCTCGGACCCATGGGCGATTTGCCGGGCAGCTATTCAAGCTACATCCTGGCCGGCCTCGTCCCCTGGCTGATAACGCAGAACGCTATGGCTCAGGCCACAGGCGCGCTGACCGGCAACGAGAACCTGGTCAAGCAGGTCATCTTTCCGATCGAGGTGCTACCGTTCGCCACGACCTCAGTAGCGGCGATCACCTATGCGCCGGCCCTGATGATCGTTCTTCTCCATGCCATGGTGCTCGGCGTCGGCCTGACCCCGACGCTGTTGGTCCTTCCCTTGCTTCTAGCCCTGCATTTCACGCTGATTTTGGGCATTGCGTTCGCGCTGTCGTCGGTCACTGTTTTCGTCCGCGACATTCGGGAGGTGATCAACGTCTTCTCCGTGGTCGCTCTCTATCTGATGCCGGTCATCTATGTTCCCGCCTGGATGCCGAGCATCCTGAAGCCGATCATATATCTCAACCCCTTCAGCTACCTCATATGGGCGTATCAGGACGTGCTGTTCTTCGATGAGTTCCAGCATCCGTTTGCCTGGGCCGTTCTTGCGATCATGGCGATCGGCTCGCTCGCCGTCGGCGCGCGGATTTTCGCCAAGCTCAAACCGTACTACGGAAATGCACTCTAGTCCGGACCTTACCCGAAGCGTCATGCTCGACAGCAAACCTGCGGACTATGCGATCCGCGCCACGAACATCGGAAAGACGTTTCCGCGATACCCGAGCGTGGTCGGGATGGCGGCGGAGCTTCTTACAGGGCGAAGTTACCACGAGCGGAAATGGGTGCTTCAGGACGTCTCGTTCGAGGTCGCCCGCGGAGAGGTCGTCGGCGTCATCGGGTCGAACGGGGCGGGAAAGAGCACGCTCCTCAAGATCATCGCGGGCCTGCTCGACTCCTCGACGGGGACCGTCGATGTGCGAGGGCGACTGTCAGCAATTCTCGAGCTTGGCACGGGGTTCGACGGCAACTTCACTGGCCGGGAGAATGTCATCACCGGGGGCATGTGCCTCGGCATGTCGCGGGAGGAGGTCGAGGCGCGTCTGCCGTGGATCATCGAGTTCAGCGGTCTCGAGGCAGCCATCGACAGCGAGTTCCGAACCTACTCCAGCGGCATGCGCGCGCGCCTCACGTTCGCTACGGCGATCAGCATCGAGCCCGAGATTCTGATCGTCGATGAAGCGCTTGCGGCTGGTGACAGCTATTTCGTGCACAAGTGCCTGCGCCGCATCCGCGAGATCTGCCGAAGCGGTGCCACGGTCATGTTCGTAAGCCATAGCTCGCAGCTGGTGGCGCAACTCTGCAAGACAGCGATCTGGCTCGAGGATGGCCGTATCCGTGAGATGGGACCGGCCCGGGACGTCGTCTCCAACTACGACTACGATTGCCACGTGCGAATTTCCGAGCAGCAAGGAAAGCTGGTTCGCGTCGAGGGATACGAAGAGGCCCCGGACAAACATGAAACGAGCGGGCACAACAACGCGCTTGTTTCGGATGGCCGATCAAACGTGTCGAACACCATTACCGCGTTCCGCCGCGGACCGGTGATCATCGGCAGGGTGCGATTTCTCGACAAAGCCGGGCAGCTACGAACCGTGTTCTCAACCTGGGAGGACATTCGCATCGAGGTGGACTACAGCTGCACGGATTTCGTTCCCGAGGAAACCCTAGGCCTCGCCATCGGCATCGAGCGCGCGCACGATCTGGTTTTGGTTTCGCAGTTCAGCACATGCAATCTCGCGGGCAACGAAACGATGCCCTACAACGAGGCTCCGTTCCGACGCTTGCCGTCACGCAAGGGTACGATCTCCGCCCACATCGTAAGCAACCAGTTTCTCGCGGGAAGCTATTGCATCTCTCTCGGCTTGATTGCCAATCATCCTCACAACCAGGAGTTCTATGAATACCGGCACAGGTTAGCGGAAATACGGATCGTGGATGCTGGGTTCGCGTCGGGCGCCATCTTCTATCCCAAC
>JBFXEP010000154.1:0-7156 GCA_050179995.1 Hyphomicrobium sp. | reverse complement strand
CGCGCTCGATATCGCCCGTTGGCGACGTGCGGATCTCCGCGCCGTGCACGCCGGACGCCGTGAGCTTCACCGGCTGCAGCAACAGATCGATCTCGGAGAAGAGCCGCCCGGTGATGATGGCGACGGCCCCGTCGAGCCTGAGCGACAGCCGCTGCAGCACGCCGATCAGGCCGTTCGGAACGCGCACGCTCTTGGGCGTCGCAGCGAGGTCGAGCAGGGTTCCGTCGACGTCGAGGAAGAGCGCCGCACCGCGCGGGTTCGCGAGGATCGACGATGTCGAAGCCCTAAGCGCGGGCCGGATGGAATGCATCGTGTCGGGCATCATACGCGTCCCGCACCTCCGCTCGATGTGATGGTACGGCACCCCCATGCCGATGGGTCAAGCGCCGCCGAGCCTCATCGCTGCGGAACGTGTCGCCGGTAAGGCAGCACATGGGCGTCACAGCGTCCACCCGATCACGTTCGGTGTCGATCCGTTTCCGCCGAGCCGCGCCTCGAGATCGGTCCGCTTGAGAAGCCCGGTCTGCGTGTCGACAGTGCCGAGCACGCTCGCCGCGTTGACCGAGGCCGCGCGCAAGGCCGTGTCCGGGCCTGCGCCGCCCGCGAGGTAGGCTGCGAACGTCGCGACGAAAGCGTCGCCCGCTCCCGCCGTTCCCGCCACCTCGGCCTCGTGTGCCGGGCAATAGAAGAGCCGGTTGCCCGTCGCCGCGAAGGCGCCGCCGCGCCCGTCTGTGAGCACGACCGTGCCGACCCCGCCCGCGAGCAGCGCACAGCAGAAGCTGCGCACGCTCATCCTGAGGCTCTCGTACTTGAACCCGCGCTCGGCGAGCGCCGGCGCCGCCACGCCGCCCGTGAAGTCGAGTGGCGCGTCGCCATTGGGATGGCCGCGGTCGATCAGCGGCACCACCTCATCCGCCTCGCGTCGGTTGAGGGCCAGGATGTCGAGTTGCGGCAGCGCCGCCCGGAACGCGCCGCCGCGCCCGTGCAATTGCCGGATGCCGGGATTGGCCGCCACCTTGGCGGCCGCGCGCTTCGCCTTCTCGATCAGCACCGGAAAGCAGTCGACCGCCTCGTTCGACAGGTTGGCGATGTAGACTAGGTCCACGTCGAAAGCGGAGTCCGCGAGGTCCTGCGGTGTGAGCAGCGTGTTGGCGCCGCGGAACGTGAACACCGCGGCGTTGCGGTCGTGCGACGAGACCAGCACCGACGACCCGGTCGGCGCCGAGGAGACGCGCGATACCCACCGCGGCGAGATGCCTTCCCCTTCGAGCGCTGCCAGGATTTGCTCGGCGCGACGGTCCTGCCCGAGCTTGGCGATCACCGCGCAGTCGAGCCCGAGGCGCGCGAAGGCAACCGCCGTGTTGATCGCGCCCCCGCCGCAATGCATCGAGACTTCGAGGGCTTCCGTCTTGCGCCCCTCCTCGAGCAGGAGAAACGACGCCTCTGCGTTGAGCAGCACCATGCGCTCGATGGCCGAGCTGGCGATGATGGCGATGGTGTCGATCATGGCCCCGCCCACCGTCAGAACCTTGAGCGCCGCGCCGCCGCCCGCGCGCGCGCTTTTGGCCGGATGGGTTTCGGCCGCGCCGCTCATTTGCCGTTGCTCGCGCGCTTGAAGACCTGCCCGCCGAGCTTGAGCGCGATCGGCGCGTGCGGCGTGCGCGCAAGCTTCGCCATCGAGGCGCGCATCGAGGGCGTCAGCGGCGCAACGGCGCGCGAGCGCTCCTTGGCGGCGGCTTCGAGCGTGACGAGGAAGGAAGCCGACCACGCCGCGCTGTCGTAGCCTCGGATGACCGACATGAGCCGCGAATAGCGCTCGATGCGTTCCGATTTCTCCATGTCGAGCGCCGTCTTGATGGCGTCCGCCGTCTCCTCGAGATTGTAGGGATTGACGATCAGGGCATCGACGAGTTGCTCGGCCGCGCCGGCAAAGCGAGAGAGGATCGGCACGCCCGGATCGGCCGGGTTCTGCGACGCCACGTACTCCTTGGCGACGAGGTTCATCCCGTCGCGCAGCGGCGTGAAGAACCCGATGCGCGAGGCGCGATAGATGTCGCGCAGCCTGTCGCGCGGCGCCGAGCGGTAGATGTAGTGGATCGGCACCCAGTCGAGCTCGCCGAACATGCCGTTGATCTTGCCCGAGAGCGCTTCAAGCGTCTGGCGGATGTCGTGATAGGCCTCGACGCTCTCGCGCGTGGGCGGCGCGATCTGCGACAGAACGATCTTGCGCCGGTAGGCGGGATACTTCTCGAGGAAGTGCCCGAACGCGCGGAACTTCTCCGGTAGACCCTTTGAATAGTCGAGTCGGTCAACGCCGATGATGCGTTGCACGCCGTCGGTGGATTGCGCGAGCGGGGGGATCGCCTTCGCGCCGCAGACGAACGCGTCGGCGTCGATGCCGACCGGGAAGCTCTCGATGGCGAGCCGGTGATCGAACGCTGCGATGCGCCCGTCCTGCAGGATGCGCCCCGAGACGCTGTCCTCGAGGAACTGGATGAGGTTGGCGACGTCCGCCTGCGTCTGCAACCCGACAAGATCGTAAGCGGTGAGCGCCTGCGCCAGCTCGCGGTGCTCCGGCACGGCGAGGAACGCCTGCGACGGCGGCACCGGGATGTGCAGGAAGAATCCGATGGGGTTCGTGATGCCCGCGCGCCGCAGCATGCCGCCGAGCGGAATGAGGTGGTAGTCGTGGATCCAGATGATGTCGTCGGGCTGGACGAGCGCCGCGAGCCCGCGTGCAAAGCGCTCGTTGACCTCCATGTAGCGCGCATAGAATCCGGCCTCGAAGCGCGCCAGATCGAGCCGGTTGTGAAACACCGGCCACAGCACCGAGTTCGAGTAGCCGAGATAGTAGTCGCGGTGCTCGTCGGGCGTCAGCGGCAGGGTGGCGAGCGTGCTGGCGCCGACCGCTTTCCCAATTCGGACATCGGGGGCCTTGGGATCGTCGTGCGTGTCGACGAGCTTGCCGTTCCATCCGAACCACAGTCCGGGGCGCACACGGAAGAGATCGGCTATGGCGACGGCCACGCCGCCGGCCTGCGCCGCTTTCTTGAGGTCCATCACCCTGTTCGACACGACAACGATCCGTCGCATCATTGCCTCCGCGCGCAGCCGAATTCCAACGCTGCGGCGAACCGTAGCGGTCGCGCGCCGGCGTTGGAATGCGTAGTGTTACTTAAACACTTGAGGAAGCACCTGGTTCCGGCTCGTGGGAAGAGCGCGGCCATGCTTCGGCCCAGCTGCGCGAAAGATTTTTGCAGGAGTTGACGATACCAGCCATGGAATAGGTTTGCGGCAGGTTGCCCCAAAGCTCGCCGGTGATCGGATGGATGTCCTCCGACAGAATGCCGAACGCGTTGCGGCGCGCGAGGAGATCGTTGAGCTTCTCGCGCGCGAGCTCCACGCGTCCCGCTGCCGTCAGCGCATCGATGTGCCAGAACTGGCAGGCGAGGAACGACGTCTCCGCCGCGCCGAAATCGTCGTTCGTATAGCGCAGCATGAAGCCGTTGCGCCCGAGCTCGCGCTCGATCACGTCGAGCGTCTTGAGGAAGCGCGGGTCCTTGGCCGAGAGAAGCCCGAGCTCGGGCATCAGGAGCACGCTCGCGTCGAGATCGTGCTGGTCGAGCGCGCCGGCGAAGGCGCCCGCCTTGTCGCTCCACGCCCGCGTCAGGATCTCGCTCCTCAAGCGATCCGCGTTCTGGCGCCACTGCCTGGCATCGCTGTCGAGCCCCAGGAGGCTGGCGATGCGCGCCAGCCGGTCGAGCGATACCCAGCACATGGTGGCCGAATGCGTATGCAGCCTGAGCCGCCCGCGATACTCCCAGATGCCCGCGTCCGGCTCTTCGACGACGCGCAACGCGTGATAGCCGAGCAGCTCGAGCCGCCGGTAGAGCGCTTCATCGCCCAGGCGCGGCAGCCGCTGGTCGATGAACATCTGCGACACGCCGAGAATGACGCTGCCGCAGGAATCGTGCTGCAGCTGCTCCGCGGCCTGGTTGCCGACTCGCACTGGCCCCATGCCGAGGAACCCGGGTAGCCCCTCCGCTACGCTCTCGTCGAGCGGCTGGTTGTGCACGATGCCGTAGACGGGCTTCAGCGCCCCTTTCGAGCCGATGGCCAGCGTCGTGATGTAGTCGAGGTACGCCTCCATCGACTGCGTGGCGCCGAGCCGGTTCAAGGCCATGATCACGAAGTAGGCGTCACGCAGCCAGCAGTAGCGGTAGTCCCAGGTGCGCTGCGTCCCCGGCGCCTCGGGGATGGAGGTCGTGTGCGCGGCGACGATGGCGCCCGTCTCGTCGAACGTGCAGAGCTGCAACGTGATGGCGGCGCGGATCACGTCCTGCTGCCAGTCGAGCGGCACGGCGAGGCCGCGCACCCAGCCCGTCCAGTAGTCGCGCGTGCGGTCGAGCCCCTCGCGCGAAACGCTGTCGGCCGAGGCCTCGAGCGATTCGTCCGGCCCGAACACGAGCGTGAGCGTGCGCGAGAGCGCGAACGTCGTCTCGTGCGCGATGTAGGAGAGCGGCGCGTCGGTCGTGAGCCTGAGCGTCGTGTCGCCGCCGCTGTAGCGGATATGGTTCGAGCCCGCGACCTCCGCCGTGCGCGGGCGACCGTAGTTGAAGGTCGGCCGCACGCGGATCTTGATGTGCGGCAGCCCGATCGGCTCGATGCGCCGCATGATCTGCGCCGGATGCAGCATGCGCTCGAAGCGCGGATAGCGGGGTGCGAAGTCGATGATCCTGACGCCGTTGCCCTGCGCGTCCTCGATCGTCGTCTCGAGGATTGCCGTATTGCGCAGGTAGGCCGAGTGCGTGCGCACCGCGCCCTCGACCACGACGTCGGTGAAGCCCTTCTCCTCGCCTCCCGACAGGAGGCGCGAGAACATCGGGTCGCCGTCGAAGCGCGGAAAGCACCACCAGACGATGCGCGCGCCTCCGTCGATCAGCGCGGCGATGCGGCCGTTGCCGATGACGGCGAAATCGAGAGGCTGTGCGCGACGCATTTGCGCCGTCACGGCGCCCGGCTCGGTCGAAGGACGCGGGTGGGTGGTCAAGGGACGGAGTTCCGATGCATGCGGAGAAGAGGGTCGAGCGGCCCTGAATCAATCACTTTCGGTGCGCCGAGACCAGCCAGGGGTTGATTCCATGCCACTATCCATTTCAAATGGGCTGGGCATAATGGTGCGCCCGGCCGCTGGCTCAACGCTTGGCCGGGATGGGGGTTCCGCCGCCTGGGACTGCGGCGCGTGGGAATACGGGAGAGGTGCCAGCATAGCTGCGAACGGGGGAAGCCTTGCGATGCGATTGATCGGGTGCTGTGCGGGCGCACGGCGGGAGCGCGTGCGCGCCCGCATGGGATGGAAAAGCAGGCTCGGCGCGCGCGCCCTTGCGCTGCTCAACGCGGCGATCGTGGCGGCTCTTGCGGCACCTTCTGCAGCGGCGTCGGATGAGAGTCTCTATGGACCATTCGGCCCCGAGGGCCCGCGGCTGCGCGAGCAGCTCTGGGTCCTGCCGAGCGCGGACGGCGACTATCCGCTGCGTGCCACCGTCTTTCGCCCCGCCGGCGTCCCTCCCAAGGACGGCAACGCGCCACGCCATCCGCTGGTCATCATCAATCACGGCACCTCGGATGCGACGCGGCTCTCGGTAGCCATGCCGGTCTACTACTGGCTGTCGCGCTGGTTCGTCGAGCGCGGCTACGTCGTCGTGCTTCCGCAGCGCCGCGGCCATGGCGCCACCGGCGGCCCGATGGCGGAGGCGATCGGCAACTGCGCCAACCCGGATCACTTCCACTCGGGCCTTGCCGCCGCCGACGACATCGAAGGCGCGGCGCGCTACATGGCGAAGCAGCCTTTCATCGCCGCAGGCGAGACCATCGTCGTCGGCATCTCGTCCGGCGGCTGGGCCTCGCTCGCGCTCGCCTCGCGCAACCCCGAGAGCATCCGCGCCGTGATCAACATTGCCGGCGGACGTGGCGGCCGGCCGTTCGAGAAGGACAAGCACGCTGTCTGCGGCGAGAAGCGGTTGATCGAGGCGGCGCACGCTTTCGGGCAAAGTGCGCGCCTTCCGACGCTCTGGCTCTATGCCGAGAACGACAGCTATTTCCGCCCCGGGCTCGCCCGCAACATGGCATCGGCCTGGACGGACGGCGGCGGCGATGCGGAGCTGCATGTCTTCCCGGCGTATGGCAGCGATGGCCACAATCTCGCCGATGACCGCGCGGGCTGGGATGTGTGGGGCGCGACGCTCGAGCATTTCCTGGCGTCCCGTTCCAAGGCGCCCGTCGCCGCGCTCGAGGTAGCGCCGGATCATGCAACGCCTGTCTCCGCGCCGGCGCCCGTCGCGACCGCCGAACCGGAGCGCCCCGCGCACGCGCCCTGATCGCCAACCGCAGCGGCAAGCGCCCCTGACACGCGGTGGAACGTTGTCTCGGGATCGCCGTTGTCGATGGCCGGTCCCGGGGGCGGAGCGAGCACGAGTTTCGTTGCGCAAGGAGTGCGTGCGAATCCGATTGGACCTGCCGGGCCAAGCCGTGTTGGAATAGACCCATGAAGACACTGACCTGCTCGGCGTGCGGCACGCGCGTCTATTTCCTCAACACGGCCTGTCTCACCTGCGGCCACAGTCTGGGCTTCGACGCCGACGCGCTGGCGATGGCGGCGCTCGAGCCCGTCGAGCCCGATGGCCCGTTGTTTCGCAAGATCGGCATCAACGGCAAGAACGGCATGGCGCCGGTTCGTTACTGCGATAACGCCGAGCATGGCGCCTGCAATTGGCTCGTGCCGGAAGGAGCGGCGGTCTCGCTCTGCATGGCCTGCGCCTGCAACCGCACCATTCCCAATCTGGCCGAGCCTGGCCGGCTCGAGGCCTGGCAGGAGGTCGAGCAGGCGAAGAAGCGTCTGGCCTATTCGCTTCTGAGGTTCGGCCTGCCGTTGGATGGCGGACCACAGGGAGCCCCACCCCTCACGTTCGACTTCGTCGCCGAGGGCGTGACGGGTCACATCAACGGCGTCATCACGCTCGATGTGCTCGAGGCCGACTCCGTCGAGCGCGAGCGCCGCCGCCAGCTTTTCGCCGAGCCTTACCGGTCCCTGCTCGGGCATCTCCGCCACGAAAGCGGCCACTACTACTGGATGCTGCTCGTCGAGCGCGGCGGTGCC
>JBFXEP010000153.1:0-7165 GCA_050179995.1 Hyphomicrobium sp. | reverse complement strand
AAGGCGAGGGCGAGATCGTAGACGCGTCCGCGCGGCACCTTCAGGCTGTCGGCGACGACGCGCGCGGCGTCGCGAATGCTGAGGCTCGCGAGCGCGGTTGCCAGACTCTCCTCGATGCTGGCGTCGCTCACCTCGCTTTCGCCGGGCGGGGCGACCACGATCACCATCTCGCCCTTCGGCGGGTCGGTCACGCAACTTTCGGCAAGGGAGGCGAGCGGCGCGCGGCGCACGTCCTCGTGCAGCTTGGTCAGCTCGCGCGCGAGCGCCGCATCGCGGTTGCCGAGCCCGGCCGCGAGGTCGGCAAGGCTCGCGGCGATGCGGGTCGGCGCCTCGAAGATGACGAGCGTCGCGGGTATCAATGCAAGCTCGGCGATGCGTGTCCTGCGCGCGCCTTCCTTGGCGGGCAGAAACCCCGCGAAGAAGAACGCGTCGGTCGGGAGACCGGCAACAGAGAGCGCCGCAAGCGCCGCCGATGGGCCCGGGATGGCAATGACGGCGTGGCCTTCTGCGGTTGCGTCGCGCACGAGCTTGAAGCCCGGATCGGACACGAGCGGCGTGCCCGCATCGCTGATCAGCGCCACGCGCTTGCCAGCGGCGAGATCGTCGAGGACGCGCGGGCGCTGCTCCTCGGCGTTGTGCTCATGATAGGGCCGAAGTGGCGCGCGGATGGCGTAGTGGGCGAGCAGCGTGCGGCTGTGGCGCGTGTCCTCGCAGTAGACGATATCGGCGCGCGCGAGCGTGGCGATGGCGCGCAGCGTCATGTCGGCCAGGTGCCCGATCGGAGTCGCCACAAGGTAGAGGCCCGGCGCAAGCGTTAGCGCGAGCTGGCGCTCGAGCTCGAAGGCCACACGGCCGAGCGTCGCGGACGGGCTCGCCTTGTCTGTCGTCGGAGGCTGGTCGCTCATGCCCTGTGTCTCGGTGGCGCGATGTCGCGCGGCCTTGCCATTCAGCTCAAGCGCTCGTGGAAAATCCAGGGCTTATTCCCTTCCATGAAATATTATTTTGCTTCCCGCCCCGGGGTCGAGCCTGTAACCAAAGCTGAGCGGCCGCCTGCCTCACACGGCACGCCGGCTTTAGCTCGACGCCCCGTTCGTGCCGGCAAGGGCCCCACGTAGCATGACAGATGCCGGTCCACTCCTGCGCACGCGCCGCCGGCTTTTGGCGGCGCTCCGCGGCGGCTTCCTCCTAACGGCACTCCGCGGCGGCTTCCACTTAACGGCGCTCCGCGCCGGCGCGGTTACCATCGCGGCGCTCGCGCTCGCGGCTTGCGCCATGGGCGGTTCGCAGGGGCCAACCAGCGCCATCGGCGATCAGACGGCGGCGACCATCGCCGACAGCAAGCCGAAGAAGCCCGTGCGCATCGGCATGCTGCTGCCGACCTCGGGCTATGGGCCGCAGGCGGTGACGGCCAAGGGCATGAAGCAGGCCGGCGAGCTGGCGCTGTTCGAGCTCGACAACCCGCTCGTGCAGCTCATCGTCAAGGACGACAAGGGCACGCCGCAAGGCGCGGCGGAGGCGGCGCGAGAGGCGATCGGCGAGGGGGCGGAGATCTTGATCGGGCCGATCACGGGTGCGGCGGCGAGCGCGGTGGCGCCCGTCGCGCGCGCTTCGAATGTGCCGGTGCTGACGTTCTCCAATGACCAGCGCGTCGCGGGGGGCGGCGTCTATCTCATGGGCGTGCCGCCGGAGATCGAGGTCGAGCGCGTCGTCGCGTATGCGGCGAGTCTCGGGAAGCGGCGCTTCGCGGCGCTGGTGCCGGAGGATGCCTACGGGCAGGTGGTCGGGCCTGCGTTCCGCAAGGCGGTGGAGCGGAACGGCGGCAGCGTGATGGCCGTCGCCACCTATCCGACGGAAGCCAATGCCATGGTGACGCCGGTGCGGGCGCTGGCGGACGAGATCAAGCAGAGCGCGGATTCGGCGGCGCCGGTCGATGCGCTCCTCGTTGCAGCTGGGCCCGAGATGCTGCCACAGATGGACCCGGTGCTGACCTATGCCGGGCTCGGAGCCGACCGCGTGCAGCTCCTTGGCACGGGCGGCTGGGACTTTCCCAATGCGGGACGCAGCGCGGCCTTCGTCGGCGGCTGGTATCCGGGAGCCGAGCCGCACGGATGGGCGGA
Organism: Hyphomicrobium sp.; assembly: GCA_050179995.1. Taxonomy (GTDB): domain Bacteria; phylum Pseudomonadota; class Alphaproteobacteria; order Rhizobiales; family Hyphomicrobiaceae; genus Hyphomicrobium_C. The sequence goes on along the minus strand of JBFXEP010000153.1, from coordinate 5,048 downwards.
TTTCGCGCAGCGCTTCACGCGCTCGTTCGGGCAGGCGCCGCCGCGGCTCGCAAGCCTCGCCTACGACGCGGTGAGCATCGCCATCATGCTGTCGTCGGCGGAGCCGGGGCAGCGCTTCACGACGGTGGCGCTGACGCGGCCGGCGGGCTTCACGGGCGTCGACGGGATGCTGCGCTTCCGCGCGGACGGTGTGTCGGAGCGTGGGCTCGCGGTGCTCGAGATGCAGACGTTCGGCGGGAATGTCATCGATCCGGCGCCGGGCTCCATGGCGCAGGCGCCAGCGAGCGCGAACTAGGCGGCGGAGGCCAGGCGGTCCTTGGGGCGTGTCGCGGCGTTCTGCCGCGATAGCGCGAGCAGGGCCTCGATGGAGACGTCGAGCTCGGCTTGGGTCGGGATGCGCACGGGCTCTTCGCCCTCAAGCGGCGCATAGGACATCACGGCGCGAAGATCGTCGCGCATCTGGGCCAGGACGTAGGTGAGCGCGTCGAGCTGGTCCGTCGCCGATTTGTGGAGCGCGAGGGTGCGCGAGGTTCCGTTGCCGAGCGCGGTCAGCGGCTCGGTGGCGAGCGCCCACGCCTCCGGCTCCTCGAGCGGGGCCACCTCGACGATGAGGCGGGTCGTATCCGGCGCCGGGCTCGTCCTCAGCCGCGCGGCTTCGATGACGCGATCCGGGAAGGTGATGATGGCGTCATGTGTGCGGCGCGCCCACTCTGCGACGGCGACGGCCGCACGCCTTGCCCGAAGGGCGAGCCGGGCGCTCTCGTCGATGACGAAGTAGGCCAGGTCCTCGAACCAGAAGGGCCCAGGCGGGTCGAAGCGGAAGCCGAGCATCGCGAGTTCCAGAGCGCTGTAGGGGCCACGCGAGCGGCATCGCGGCGCGTGTGCGGCGCGGAGCGTTTCGCAGCATTGTGGTGGGCGATGAAAAGCTGAGCTTATTCGCTGTGTTAGGCAAGTGAATTCTCAGGCCATGCAAATGCCGCCGCGGTCAGGGAAGTGCGGGTGTTGCCGGGGCGGCGCGGGTCGCGAAGGACGCGGGCAGGATCGAGCTGGGGGGCTTCGCGAGGCGGCCAGTCGGCGGGCTCTCAATCGGGCTTTGGCGGGCGGCATCGCGCGCGGCGTTGCGCGTAGCCGGCGGGCCGGCGTAGCGGTAGTGGCCGGTGATGCGGTCGACGAACAGCGCGTCCTCGAGCTGGGGGCCCCAGCCGCGATTGTGCACGATCATCAGGCGGCCGGACGGGGCCACGACCGTCGACACGACGGCGATGTGGGCACGCGCCCCCCGGTTCTGCGGGCGGTCGTAGGTGACGACGTCGCCAGGGCGGTAGTCCTCGCCGAAGGTGGTGACGGGCAGCGTTTCGCCTTGGGCGGCGAAGAAGCGTCGCAGCACCTCGGTGCGGCGCTGGTCGATGCTGGTGTCGCCGCGACCGGCGCGCGCCTGATGCACGAGCACCTGCAGATCGAGCCCCAAGGTGCGGTAGGCGCGCACGACGACGTCGGTGCAGACGCCGAACAGCGGGTTCACGTCGCCCATCGGGTAGGAAATGTTGCGGTAGGCATCGTTGTAGATGACGAAGCTGCCGACCTGGGATTCGGCGGCCTCGGCGAGGCGCAGACCGAAGGTCTCGCCATCCAACGCGGACGCGGCAGGAGATGGTGCGGGGCTCATGGCCGCGACGGCGCGCGGCATCTCGGCGACGGCGCAGATGCCGGGGCGGATGGGCTTGCCGTCCTCGTCCACGTCCAAGGCTGCGACGGATTCGGGTGCGGCGGGCGTCGGCGCACTCACCATGTCGCCGGCCGGAGCGAGGAGCGCGAGCGTCGTGCTGGGCTCGGCCGGCGGGACGGTGGACAGGGGTGCCTCGGCGAGGCCGGTGGTGTCCAGGCCGGCGGCGGAATGCGCTTCGGAGGTTGCCGGCGATGACGGCATGGCGGTGAGCGCAGGCTGGGGCGCGAGCGTCTGTCTCGTGCCGGCGACGCTCGGGGCGTCGGTGCGATCCTCGCGGACGGATGTCGCGGTGGTGAGATCGGGTGCCTGCTCGCGGGCGATCGATCCCGGGATGGCGGTGAGCGGCAGGTCGCGCGCGAGGTGGGGGCGGACGGGCACGGCCTCGTCGTCCGGCACGGCGATGGCGACGATGTAGCCCTGCAACGCGCGCACGGACTGGTGCAGCACGATGGCGGATGCGACGAGCAGGAACGGCAGGAAGAGGAGCGCCAGTGCCTCGCGCTCGTCGCGCGAGTAGGGGATGGAGATGGCGCGCGCCTCGGCCCCGAAGCGGCGCAGATGGCCCGCCAACTCGCGCGGGGCGAGTTTGCGGGCGAAGGCGGCGAGGCCTTCCGTGCGGGATGCGAGGGTGCGGGCTGCGGAGGCGGCTCGGGCTGTCAGAACCTGTCCGGCCTGGCGCAGGACAAGGCGCTCGAGGCGGATGGTCCTGGTGGTCGGAGGGCGCGCACGAGTGGGCTCAGCAGCGCCCCGGTGCGTCCTGCGGTGCTGCTTTGCCTTCGGTCTTGGCTGGCCCTGCTTTTTCACCTCGGAGGCCCGAAAAACGGGGGTCGTTCGCGTTTAAAGTCTAGGCGACAACCCAATGGTCCACCATCGGAAAAAATGGTTTAGGAAGGATTTTGAACGCTTGCCTCCGCGGCGTCACTCGAAAGCCCCAGACGGCGGCGGAGCCGCAACGCATCGACGCCCGTCTCGCGCAATTCCCTGAGCGAGGTATCGCCCTCGCTCTTCGCGAGCTTGCGGCCGGCCTCGTCGGTCAGGAGGCGGTGGTGATGGTAGACCGGCTCCGGCAGGCCGAGGACGACCTGCAACAGGCGGTGCAGGCTGGTCGCGGCGTAGAGGTCGCGGCCGCGGGTGACGTGGGTCACGCCCTGGCGGCCGTCGTCAACGGTGACGGCGAGGTGGTAGCTCGCCGGGACGTCCTTGCGCACGATGACCGCATCGCCCCAGTCGGCGGGGTTCATCTCGACGCGGCGCGCGATGCCATCCTCGCCGAGCTCCGCGAAGGTGACGAGGCGCGAGCCGGTGATGCCTTCGAGCGCATCGAGCGCGCGATCCATGTGGAGGCGCAGCGCGAAGGGCTCGTTGCGGGCGAGACGGGTCGCGATCTCCTCCTTGGGCAGTTGCTTGTGCAGACCCGGATAGAGCGGCGTCCCGTCGGGATCGAGAGCGGTGGGTGCCGTCTCCGTCGCCTCGCTGATCTCGGAGCGGGTGGCGAAGCAGGGATAGAGCAGGCCGAGCTTCAGGAGCCAATCGGAGGCGGCGCTGTAGGTGGTGAAGTGCTCGCTCTGGCGCAGCACGGGCTCCTCCCAGGTGACGCCGAGCCAGGTCAAGTCCTCGAAGATGCCGGTTACGTACTCCTCGCGGCAGCGTGTGGTGTCGATGTCCTCGATGCGCACGAGGAAGCGGCCGCCGAGGCGACGGGCCATGTCGAAGCCGATCAGCGCGGAGAGCGCGTGGCCGAGATGCAGCTCGCCGTTGGGGCTCGGCGCGAAGCGCAAGACGGGGCGCGGGCTCATCGCGATCAATCGCAGTGGCCGGTGCGGCCGGCGCCGGGCGAATAGGTGCGGGCGATGGCCTCGACGATCGGATCGTAGATGTGCCGCTCGGAGACCGGATAGAGAAGCGCCCAGCTGTTGATGAGGCGACCGCCGCATGTGAAGCTCACGCGCTCGTAGAAGTGCATGCTGCCTTGCGTGCCGGAGATGACGAAGTAGCGGCGCTTCATGGGCGCGTAGTCGAGGTCGGCGCCGCTGTAGTTGTCGGACAGAAGCTGCTCGCGGTACTCGCCAAGGGTCGCGGCATCCTCGTTGTCGAAGGCGCCGACCACGAGGCGCGCGCCGCCGTCGCGGGAGACGAGCACGTGGCCGTCCTCGGATTGGGCGTCTCCGCGCGGCACGAAGACCGACGCGGGATAGGCGATGGTGAAGCCACGGCTTTCGCTGCCGATGACTGTCCATTCGCGGAGCTTGGCCGCGCTCGCAGCGGTTGCGACGGCTGCCGTCAGGCCGAGTGCGAGCGCGGAAGCGACGACAATCTTGCGGGCGTATGCCATGGCGTTCTCACGCGATCTTCGCGCGGGCACGTTTCAATCTTGCCCGCTTAACCCTACTTTGTCTCCCGGCCGCCGCAAAGCAAGGAGCGCTTCGAGCCCGTGCCGAAGAAAGCTCGTCCACAACATCGAGCGCGCAAGGCTCCGTCGCAGCGCGCCGGCGTGACGGTGATCCGCAGCGCAGGCGACATGCGTGCCGGCGTGCTCGCGCTGCGCCGGGCGTGTCCGGTTTTGCGCCGCGTGCACGACATGGTCGGCGATCCGCCCTTGCGGCGCAGCCGCTCGGGTTTCGCCGGGCTCGCAGAGGTGGTGGTCAGCCAGCAGCTTTCGGGGGCGAGCGCGAACGCGATCTGGAAGCGCACGGCGCTCGTCGTGGATCCGTTCGACGCCACAACGCTGCTCGCGCAGGACATCGGCGTGCTGCGGGGCGCGGGGTTATCGCAGGGCAAGGTGCTGACGCTGCGCGCCATTGCCGAGGCCGTCATGTCGGGCGCGCTGCGGTTCAACGCCCGCCTGCCGGCGGAGCGGCTGCGCGAAGACCTGCTCGCGATCCGCGGCGTCGGTCCGTGGACGGCGGACATCTACGTCATGTTCTGCCTCGGGCACGCGGACGGGTTCGCGTCGGGCGATCTCGCACTGCAGGTGGCGGCACAGCGCGCCTACAAGCTCGACGCGCGTCCCTCGGCGCTGGAGCTCGAGGCAATGGCCGAGCCGTGGCGGCCCTGGCGCGGGATCGCGGCGCGGCTGCTGTGGGCCTTCTACGTGCATCCCGATTCCAAGACCTGAGGCGCTCATCCAAGCGCCCAATTCCCGCGTATAAACAGGGTCATCCTGCTGATGCGGCGCGGAAAGTTCCCATCGGAGTCCAAGAGCTTCACAGAGGTGACATGCGTCGCTAGTATCCCCCCGCCAATCGGGGGTGACGCCCTGATTCGACGAACCGACTGGAAGCAAGCTCGTGAATGCTCATGCTGCCACGCCGGAAGCGTTTCC
>JBFXEP010000152.1:0-7166 GCA_050179995.1 Hyphomicrobium sp. | reverse complement strand
TGCTCGCGCGCGTCTCGGGCCTGAACCAGACGCTCGCCGCCAACATCGTCGCGCACCGCGACACGAACGGCGCCTTCAAGACCCGCACCGGTTTGAAGAAGGTGCCGCGCCTCGGCCCCAAGGCCTTCGAGCAGGCGGCGGGCTTCCAGCGCATCATGAACGGCACCAATCCGCTCGACGGGTCCGCCGTCCACCCCGAGGCCTACGAGGTCGTCGAGCGCATCTCCGAGAAGACCGGCCGGCCGTTGAAGGCCATGATCGGCGATCGCGGGTTCCTGAAGACGCTGCGGCCGGCGGAGTTCGCCGACGAGAGCTTCGGCATCCCGACCGTGACCGACATCCTGGCCGAGTTGGAAAAGCCCGGCCGCGACCCCCGCCCGGAGTTCAAGACGGCAACCTTCGCCGAGGGCGTCGAGAAAATCTCGGACCTGAAGCCCGGCATGCAGCTCGAGGGCACGGTGACTAACGTCGCCGCCTTCGGCGCCTTCGTCGATATCGGAGTGCACCAGGACGGGCTCGTGCACATCTCCGAGCTGGCCGACCGTTTCGTCAAAGACCCGCGCGAGGTGGTGAAGGTGGGCGACGTCGTGCGCGTGCGCGTCAAGGAGGTGGATGTCGAGAGGAAGCGCATCGGCCTCACCATGCGCTCCGGTGCCATCGATCACAGCGCCGCGAGCGGCCGCCCACGCCCCGATCGCGGCACCTCGCAACAGTCCCGCAGCTTTGCGCCGCCGCCGAAGAAGGGCGCCGAGGAGGCCGGCGAGAGCGCGCTCGCCGCCGCCCTCCGCCGCGCCCAGGAACGGAAATAGCGGTGCCGCGCGCCTACATCTCCTGCCGCCGCCATCGCCAGAAGTGGTAGGGCATGAGCACGAAGGCCCAGCTGAACTGCTTTTTGCGCGCCTGAGGGATGCTGGCCTCGATGCGGGAGTGGAGGTCCGGCAATTCGGACCAGTGTGCGGCCGCGTGGAGATGATGGGCCGTGTGATATCCGAAGTTGTGGGTCAGCGTGTTGAAGCTTTTGCTCAGGCAATTGTTCGCGAAGTCGTACGCGCCGTCGCTGCAACCGTAGTGGTTCAGGTAGTCGACATAGCGCGATATGAAATACACGAGCACGTACCACGGCAGGACGTATCCGGCGACGAGCAGCGGCTGCCGGGCAAAGAGACATGAGACGACGCCAATCTGAGCCAGCTGTTCAAGGAACGCAGACCTGTAATTGATGGGACGGGTCTCGTTGCCGAGAAATCCCTTTCGGAAGGCTTCCTTCAGCGGCTCGAAATAGGTCGGCCAGATCGACCGCAACGAGAACGACAGCGCGCCGAGGGGCGAGTAGGCCCTGAGCTCCCACGCATCGTGTTTGACGTAAGGGTCGTCATGTCCCGCATGGTGGCCGTACTTGTGCTGAATGCGCCAATTTGCGCTCGTCATGCCCGTCACCAGCCCCAACGCGATGTCGAGCACCTTGTTGACCGCCGCGCTTCGGGTGAAGGGGTGATGGATATGCAAATGCAGGATGTAGTTCATGTCGCCTATCGTGACGAAGGCGACCAGGAAGAAAAGCACGGGGTGGATCGGAAAGCCGAGCACGAACGGATAGAAGAAAAAGAGCGGCGCCGTGAGCGCGCGGATGACGTTGATGCGGTCGGCCTTGTAGTGCAGGAGCCCCATCGCCGCGCGAGCGTCAGTCCGATTCTGACGCCAGCGCCATGTGAATTTCAGCATCGAATACGCGGCTTCCCTCTTTGTCGAAAATGACGACCGTGACCGGGGTCTCGCCCGCGCGGCTCCAGTCGATATTGGCCCCGTCGGCGACGACGCGAAGATCGCCGCGCGCCTTCTTGAGGTAGCGCACGCTCATGCCGATGGGGATCCAGCGGAAGGACTCGGGGATCGAAACGTCCGTCATCAGGCCGGCGGCGAGCTCGGCGCCATTGCAGAGCGCGATGGCGTGCACCGTTCCGATGTGGTTCTCGACTGCCCGCACGTGCGGAATGACGAGCTCGCAATAGGACGGACGAAGCCCGATGAAACGCGGTGAGATGGTTCCGAAATAGGGTGCGATGTCGGCGATGGCGCGTCCATACGCCTCCGCCCCGACGTGATTGTAGAGATCCAACAGCTGGCTCATTTGAGACACCTCCCGCACCTGGCGACGAGCCGGCGCATACGGAGGATGCAGGCTACGCCGGTGCCTCCGCGGCGTCGAGCCGCTGGAGCCCTGAAGCCCAAGTGAGTCCCTCATCCGCCCCTTCCGGGGCACCTTCTCCCGTTCCGGGAGAAGGAAGTGGCCGCGCCCGGCGCAGTTCACCTTCCTCTCCCGGGACGGGAGAGGATGCCCGATAGGGCAGGTGAGGGACTTGCGAAAAAGCACCTTTGTTTCCCCCGGTCGTGTCCGCCAACTTTCTGTCACAAAACGGCGCCGCGGCGCCCCACCTAACCCATTTGCCGCAAAGGTCTTTACATCGCGGCCCGCTGGTCCTAAATGCACCCCACGCACGGCGGCGATTGACGCTTCGCACGGCGCTTCTGGTCCAACCCGAGTTGGTGGAGGTCCGTTACATGGAGCGATACGCCTCAGCGGCAGAGCTCGTTGCCGCCCGCAAGCCGGAGCGTCCCGTCGTCTGCGCTCGCCCCCACGCCGCCGCCCGCGCCGCGCGCTGGTTCATCAACAATTTCGCGGGCGATGTCGCCTACGCCTACAAGGCGAACAGCTCGGTGTTCCTGATCGGCGCGCTCTATGGCGCCGGCATCCGCCATTTCGACGTCGCCTCGCTGCCCGAGATCGAGGACGCGGCCACCATCCCCGGCGCCGAGCTGCATTACATGCACCCCGTAAAGTCGCGCGAGAGCATCCGCCGCGCCTATCACGAGCATGGCGTGCGGAGCTTCTCCCTCGACACCGAGGACGAGCTGCAGAAGATCGTCGACGAGACGTCGGGAACGTCCGGGCCCGCCCGCGACCTGACGCTCTTCGTGCGTGTCGCCGTGCCGGCGATCAACAGCAAGATCCCTCTCGAGCGCAAGTTCGGCACCAGCGGCCAGAAGGCGGCGCATGTGCTCGTCGAGACGCGCCGCGTCGCCGCCGAGCTCGGCATCACCTTCCATGTCGGCTCGCAGACCATGACGCCCGACGCCTACGTCAACGCGCTGGCCGAGGTGCAGACGCTGATCGGCAAGGCCGGCGTCGTCGTCGATCGCATCGATGTCGGCGGCGGCTTCCCGTCGATCTACCCCAGCATGCAGCCCGCGCCGCTGAAGCGCTTCCTCTCGGCCATCGAGGAGGGCGTGAACCGCCTCCCCGTGCGCGAGGACGTGCGCCTCATGTGCGAGCCCGGCCGCGCTCTCGTGGCTGAGGCCGAGAGCCTGATCGTGCGTGTGGAAGCCCGCCGTGGCACCGACCTCTTCATCAACGACGGCGGCTACGGCCTGCTGTTCGATGCGGCGCATCTCGGTTGGATCTATCCGGCGCGCCTGATCAACCGCGAGCCCGTGGGCGACCAGATCGTCGCCTACGAGCTGTGGGGCCCGACCTGCGACTCGATCGATCACATGAAGGGGCCGTTCCCGCTGCCGGCCTGCATCCGCGAGGGCGACTACCTCGAGATCGGCAACGTCGGCGCCTACGGCCGCGCCATCGCCGGCGACTTCAACGGCTTCGGCAAGTACGAGGAAGCCATCGTCGACGACGAGCCCATGATGACGCTCTACGGCGAGACCGACACCCCCGAGGCCCTGCTCGGCTGAGCCACTTCCCCTCTCCCCGTTCTTACGGGGAGAGGGTCAGGGTGAGGGACAGCCCCTGCAACCCGTAAAGCTGCTCATAACTCGGTCGTGCTTCCCGAAAAACCACATGGAATCGCGTATCCCCAAATGATCAGGGGGACACGCCCATGGGCCTAGACATCGACGCCGCCTTCGCGACCATCCAGCGCGCACTCGAGGACTTCACCGCCGAGGTGGGCAAGGCGGTGAGCGAGCAGGCGCAGGGCGAGGAGACGTTGGCCGCCGTCGAGTACGAGATGGAGCAGCTGAAGAAGCTCATCGCCGAGAACGCGCTCGACCGCGACGCGAAACGCCCGCCGCCCGTCGCCATCGAGCACCTGGTCAAAGTGGAGTCTGCTGAGCCGGGCGAGACGCCTGCTCTGAAACGGCGCGCAGGCTGATAGCCTCAAATATCGAGATACTTGGCCAGCACATCCGATGTCGGCTGCGGCGGCTGCTCCTGCTCGGGATTGCCCGTATCGATGTCGAGGCAAAGCTGATCCACATCGGCCGGATCGGCGCCGAGGGTTTCGGCCAGCGACTGCGCGAGCAGCATCCGCTCGTCGTGCGTGAGCTTCAGCGCAGCCAGAAAAATCGCCTTGACGCGCTCGTTCATCAGCATGCCCTCGCGGTCTGCCGACTGGGATAGCGACTCGGACTCGTTCGCGAAGCTTAGCATCTGGTCAAGCCACAGCCGACCCGGCAATGTGTCGGTGCTCCGAGGGCCCGATGGCTATACATCGAATCAATAAAGCCCGCGCTGCAGAAACGGCCGCTGGCCCTCGGCGACTGGCGTCCTAGAGTGCTTCCGGAAAAGCATGTCCTCGGACTTGATCCGGGGATGGGAACCGGTCATGGCGGAGCCATGCAAACCAAAAGTCCGATAAGAAGCGCGACAAGACAAAGACGTAGGGGCTTTCCGCGATTCTATGAAAAGCGGAAAGACTCTAGGTCAACGGCCAGTCGTTCGGATTGAAGGTGACATCGACCCAGTAGTTCGAGCCGTTCCAGGTCTCGTCCGGCATCACGAGGCCGCCGCCGTACTTGTAGACCCCGGCTCCGCTCTCAGGCGCGCTCAGAATCCCGGACGCATCGGAGAACGCGTTGTCGTCGATGCCGTCGAAGGCCACCTCGTTGGCCGGCGTGAAGAAGCTGCCCGTGGACAGGTAGTTGTTGAGCGTGCCGTAGGAAACCACGTACTCCACGCCGGCGGCGATCGCCACCGGCGCACTGAGCGTCGCAACCTGCCAACCGGACGCGCCCGGCGCCGACGTGAAGGTTGCCGTCGCCAGCAACGAGCCGTCCGGACCCCAGAGGTGTCCCTGCCGCACGTCGGTGTCGTTGGCATCCGCCGCGCTGCGGTAGTACTTGAGTTGCGTGATCTCGCCGTCCTGATCGGCCGTGAACCGCATGCCGAGCTCGACCGGATTGTCGCTCTGCTGCGTCGCATTCGAAGGCGCCGCCGAACCGAACAGGCTCACTGTGCTTGGCGGCGGGGCCTCGGCCACGTCGGCCACCGTCACCGTGACGGCCTGCGTGGTGTTCGCCTGACCGTCGGATGCGCGCACAACGACCTCGTAGACGTTGTTCGTGTCGGCATCGCCCGGCGCTTCGAAGTTCGGAGCCGCGACGAACGACAGAGCGCCGGTCGTGGCGTCGATGGCGAACCTCGCGGCATCGGCGCCACCGGCGATCACGTAGGAGATCGGATTGTCATCAGGGTCGATCGCCGTCACCGTGCCGGCGGTGGCCTGGTTCTCGTTCGCCGTGAAACTGCTGTTCGACGTGATGACCGGGGCCTCGTTCGGCGCCGCCCCGTCCGGGGCGAAGGTGACATCGACCCAGTAGTTTGAGTCATTCCAGGTCTCGTTCGGCATCACGAGCGCGCTGCCGTACTTGTAGACGCCCGCCCCGCTCTGCGGCGTGCCCAGAACACCGGACGCATCGGAGAACGCGTCGTCGTCGACGCCGTCGAACGCCACCTCGTTGGCCGGCGTGAAGAAGCTCGCCGTCGACAGGTAGTTGTTCTGCGTCCGGTAGGACACCACGTACTCCACGCCGGCGGTGATCGACACCGGCGCGCTGAGCGTCGCGACTTGCCAACCGGAGGCCCCCGCAGCCGACGTGAAGGTCACCGTCGCCAGCAGCGCTCCGTTCGGACCCCAGAGGTGCCCCTGCCGCACGTCGGTGTCGTTGGCATCCGCCGCACCACGATAGTACTTGAGCTGCGTGATCTGGCCGCTCTGATCGGCCGTGAAGCGCATGCCGAGCTCGACCGCCAGGCCGTCGTTGGACTGCGTCGCATTCGAAGGCGCAGCCGAGTTGAAGAGGCTCGTTACAGCGCTTGGCGGGGCCTCGGTCACGTCGGCCACCGTCACGGCGACGGTCTGGGTCGTATTCAGCACGCCATCGGACGCACGCACGATGACGTCGTACACGTTGTTCGCGTTGGCATCGGTCGGCGCCTCGAAGTTGGGAGCCGCGACGAACGACAGAGCACCCGTCGTCGCGTTGATGGCGAACCTCGCCGCGTCGGCGCCGCCGGCGATGGAATAGGTGAGAGGGTTCCCGTCGGGGTCGGTCGCCGTCACCGTGCCGACAGCGGTCTGGTTCTCGTTCACCGTGAAGCCGGCGCCCGATGTGATCGCCGGAGCTTCCGCCACGTTGGCCACCGTCACGGCGACGGTCTGGGTCGTATTCAGCACGCCGTCGGACGCACGCACCACAACGTCGTAGACGTTGTTCGTGTTGGCATCGCCCGGTGCCTCGAAATTCGGAGCCGCGACGAACGACAAAGCGCCCGTCGTGGCGTCGATCGTGAACATTGCCGCGTCGGCCCCGCCCGCAATCGAATAGGTGATCGGATTGCCTTCAGGATCGGCCGCCGTCACCGTGCCGGCGACGGTCTGGTTCTCGTTGGCGCTGAAGCTGGCGCTCGAGGTGATCGCCGGCGCTTCCGCCTCGTTGGCCACCGTCTCGGCGACGGCCTGGGTCGTGCTCAGCGCGCCGTCGGACGCACGCACCTCATCGTCGGTGTCGTTGTCTGCGTTGGTGTCGCCCGGTGCCTCGGTGTGGGGGGCTGCGACGAACGACAGAGCACCCGTCGTCGCATTGATGGCGAACCTGGCCGCATCGGCGCCGCCCGCAATCGAATAGGTGATCGGACTGCCGTCAGGATCGGTCGCCGTCACCGTTCCGGCGACGGTCTGGTTCTCGTTGGCGCTGAAGCTGGCGCTCGAGGTGATCGCCGGCGCTTCCGCCACGTTGGCCACGGTCACGGCGACGGTCTGCGTCGTGTTCGCTTGACCGTCCGACGCACGCACGATGACGTCGTAGACGTTGTCTCCGTTGGTATCGCCCGGCGCCTCGAAGTCGGGGGCTGCGACGAACGACAGCGCGCCCGT
>JBFXEP010000151.1:0-7183 GCA_050179995.1 Hyphomicrobium sp. | reverse complement strand
TCATCACCACCTTCCTGTTCCGCGTCCGCAACGTGCCGGCCGCCCTCTACAAGGCGCTCGGCGGCTTTGCCACCAACGGCGTCAACATGACGAAGCTCGAAAGCTACCAGCTCGAGGGCACCTTCAACGCCACCATGTTCCACGCCGACATCGAGGGTCATCCGGCCGAGCGCCTGGTCCAGCTCGCGCTCGAGGAGCTGTCGTTCTTCTCGAGCGAGGTGCGCCTCCTCGGCACCTACCCGGCCAGCCCGTACCGGGCGGAAGCGGCGCGCGCCGCAGCCCCGCCCACCACCGGCAACCATCGCTGACGGAGGAGCGCTCGGCATGCGGCTGGCCGGAAAGATCGCCGTCATCACCGGGGCCGGCTCCGGCTTCGGGCGCGGCATCGCCGAGGCTTTCGCCGAGGAGGGCGCCAAGCTCGTCATCGCCGACATCGACGAGAAGCGGGCGGCCGATGTCGCGAAGGCCATCGGCTCGCGCGCCGTGGCCAAGACGGCCGACGTCGCCAAGAAGGCCGACGTGGAGGCCATCGTGCGCACGGCGGTCAGCACCTACGGCGGCTTGGATATCGTCGTCAACAACGCTGGCATCACGCACAAGAACCAGTCGCTGATGACGGTCTCCGAGGAGGACTTCGACCGCATCTATGCGGTCAACGTGAAGTCGATCTACCTGATGACGCTGGCCGCCGTGCCGGAGCTCGAGAAGCGCGGCGGCGGCTCCATCATCAACACGGCCTCCACCGCCGGCGTGCGTCCGCGCCCCGGCCTCACCTGGTACAACGGCTCCAAGGGCGCCGTGATCGCGATGACCAAGTCGATGGCCGCCGAGCTCGCGCCCCGCAACATCCGCGTCAACGCCATCAATCCCGTGATCGGCGAGACGGGCCTGCTCGAGGAGTTCATGGGTGTGCCCGACACGGCCGAGAACCGCGCCAAATTCGTCGCCGGCATTCCGCTGGGCCGCATGTCGAAGCCGACCGACATCGCCAACGCGGCCGTCTTCCTCGCCGACCCCGCCTCGAGCTTCATCACCGGCGTCGCCCTAGAGGTCGACGGCGGAAGGTGCATCTGATCTCCTCCCCGCGAGCGGGGAGAGGGCTCAAACCCTGAGCGCCCCGCCTCGGATCTGGTAAAGCGTCAGCGCCGTCGCCACGGCGAGGTTGAGGCTGTCGAGCTGGCCCGCCATCGGAATCTTGACGAGCTTCGAGCACGCGCGCGTCAGGCTGTCCGACAGCCCCGGCCCCTCGCTGCCCATGACGAGCAGCACCGGCCCCTTGTAGGACGCGCGCCGGAAGTCCTCGCGGCCGTCGAGGTGCGTGCCCACCACGTCGCCACGCCACTCCGCCCGCCATGCCAGGAACGCCTCGCGCGAGACCTTGACCATCGGCACCGCGAACACCGAGCCCATGGTCGCCCGCACCGACTCGCGCGAATAGGGGTCGCACGCGTTCCCGATCAGGATCACGCCCTTGGCGCCGACCGCATCCACGGTGCGGATGATGGTGCCGAGGTTGCCGGGATCGCGCACCTCCTCGAGAGCGAGCCAGCAGTCGTCGCCCGACGCCCGCGCGGGAAGCTCGGCCCAGCGCTGCCGGAACACGCCGAGCATCGCCTGCGGGTTGTCCTTCGAGGAGAGCTTTGCCAGCACCACCTCGGAGACTTCGAGCACGTCGGCGCCCACGTCGATCGCCCATCTCACGAGCGACTTCGCAACCGGCGTGCTCACGCTACCCGCCTGATAGACCAGGCTCGCCGGCACATGCCCCGCATCCCGCGCCGTGACCAGGATCGAGGCGCCCTCCGCCACGAACAGCCCCGTCTCGCGCCGCTCCTTGCGCATCTCGAGCGCGCGGATCGCCTTGATGCGGTCGTTGGTGAGGCTGGTGATGACGCGCGGTTCGGAAACGCTCATGACGTCCACCTGACGAACAGCGAGGTCGGCACCGCCGCGCCGCCGCCCTCCGGCTCGAGCGCGAGCTCTCCCGCCGAGAGCCGCCCGCCACGCGCAGCGAGCACGTCTGCGCCAAGCGCCTCGAAGGCCAGCGCCGACGCCCGGATTGCATAGACGGTGAGGATCAGCGCCGCGCTTCCGGGCACGAGCAGCTGCACTGCGTTTTTCATGAGCGCCGGCAGGCCCTGAAACAGGTCCCAGACCTCGCCCTCGGGCCCCCGCCCGAACTTCGGCGGATCGATGAGGATCACGTGATAGGTCCGTCCCCGCCGCACCTCGCGCGCCACGAACTTTGCCGCGTCATCGAGAATCCAGCGGATCGGCGCCTCGGCGAGCCCCGACGCGACCTGGTTCTCCTTTGCCCATTGGATGGCCTTCTTCGACGCATCCACGTGCGTGACCTCGGCCCCGGCCCGCGCCGCGAGAAGCGAGGCTGCCCCCGTGTAGGCGAACAGGTTCAACACGCGCGCACGCTCGCCGGAGACGCGCCCGAGCTGCTCGACCATCCAGTCCCAGTGCGGCGCCTGCTCGGGAAAGAGGCCGACATGCCAGAGCCCCTGCAGCCGGCAGGTCACCACCGCGTCGCCGACCTCAACCGGCCAGCGCTCGGGGACCGACTTGTCGAGCCGCCACTTCCCCTTCTCCTCGTCGTCCGACGACGCGGAGAACACGGCGTGTGCGCGCCCCCACGCCGCCTTGCCGAGGCGGCGGCTCCAGAGCGCCTGCGGCTCCGGCCGGTCGACGATCACCGCCCCGAACCGCTCGAGCTTGCGCCCATCCCCGCTGTCGAGCAGCGCATAGTCCCGAGGCCCCGCCGTGCGGATCACCTCGATCAGGCCCGTTCGTTCGAGCACGCGCGCCCGCCGTTCGACTGGATGTTGGCCGCTGTCGCCCACGGTTGATATTTTCCTTAGAAGGGCGCCACCTAGAGTGCTTCCGGAAAAGTGGAAACCGGTTTTCCGATAAGAAGCACGACAAGACAAGGACCTAGAGTGCTTCCGGAAGTGGAACCGGTCATGGCGAAGCCATGCGAGCAACCAAGTCCGATAAGAAGCACGACAAGACAGGACCTAGAGGCTTTCCGCGATTCCATGAAAAGCGGAAAGCCTCTAGTGCGGCTTGTCCCTCGCCCGCTCGATGACACCGAGGATGTCGGCGCCGCTGATCCCGAGCGGCAGGCGCATGAAATCCGCCTGCTGTCCGAGCGCATGGTCGAGGTGGCGATGGAAGTCGTCGCGCTCGATCTCGATGGTGCCGAACTGGCGCAAGTGATCGGTGACGAACTGCGTGTCGAGCAGCGTGAACCCGCCGCCGATGAGGCGTCCCGCGAGATGCACCAGCGCGATCTTCGAGGCATCGCGCGCGTAGGAGAACATGCTCTCGCCGAAGAAGGCCCCGCCGAGGGCCACGCCGTAGAGACCTCCGACGAGGCGCGCCCCCTCCCACACCTCGACCGTGTGGCAATGCCCGAGCCGGAACAGATCGCGGTAGAGACTGCGGATGCGCGAATTGATCCAGGTCGAGCGCCGCCCGGCCCGCTCCGCCGCGCAGCCCTCGATCACGCCCTCGTAGTCGGTGTCGATGGAGACGCGCAGCTCCCCCTGCCGCACCGTGCGCGAAAGCCGCTTCGGCACATGCACGGCGTCGAGCGGCAGGATTCCGCGATGCTGCGGCTCGATCCAGTAGAGCGCCGGATCGTCCGCGCTCTCGGCCATGGGGAAAATGCCGCAACTGTAGGCCTTGAGCAGGACCTGCGGCGTAATCTCGATCATGATGTCGTCGCGCGACGCCATCAAATAGCTCCTGCGCAAACCATCAGCGGCCGGGCACCCTCCGTTCCGACGCGAATCTCTATTTGTAATGGATTTGCGGCGCGTTGTGGACCCTGGGTCACAAACCCGTCACGGGGTGGCGCATCCCTGCACCATCCCCGGGAGAGTTAATCATGAGCTCTTGCCCAAATACTTCTCGAGCCAATGGATGTCGTAGAGCCCGTTGGTGATGTCCGGCTGGCGCACGAGCTCGTTGAAGAGCGGGATCGTGGTCTCGATGCCGTCGATGACGAACTCGGAGAGCGCCCGCCTGAGCCGCATCAGGCACTCGTTGCGGTTCTTGCCGTGCACAATCAGCTTGCCGATCAGGCTGTCGTAGAACGGGGGGATGCGATAGCCCTGGTAAACGCCGGAATCGACGCGCACGCCGAGACCACCCGGCGGGTGCCAGTAGGTGATCTGGCCGGGCGAGGGCCGGAAGGTGCGCGGGTTCTCGGCGTTGATGCGGCACTCGATGGCATGCCCCGAGAACGTGACGTCCTCCTGCCGGAAGCTGAGATTGCCGCCCGAGGCGATGCGGATCTGCTCCAGCACGAGGTCGATGCCGGTGACCGCCTCCGTCACCGGATGCTCGACCTGGAGCCGCGTGTTCATCTCGATGAAGTAGAACTCGCCGTCCTCGTAGAGGAACTCGACCGTGCCCGCGCCGCGGTACTTGATCTTGCGCATGGCCGCCGCGACGGTCTCGCCGATCTTCTTGCGCGCTTCAGCGTTGAGCGCCGGCGACGGGCTTTCCTCGAGGATCTTCTGGTGGCGCCGCTGCAGCGAGCAGTCGCGCTCGCCGAGATGCACGGCATTGCCGCGGCCGTCGCCGAACACCTGGATCTCGATGTGGCGCGGCTTCATCAGATACTTCTCGATGTAGACCTGATCGTTGCCGAACGCCGCCTTCGCCTCCGCCCGCGCCGTCGCGAACGCGAGCCCGAGATCGGCTGCCGTATGCGCGACCTTCATGCCGCGACCGCCACCACCCGCCGTCGCCTTGATCAGCACCGGAAAGCCCATGGCCTTGGCGAGTTTCAGGGCATCCGCTTCCGTCTCGACCGCCCCGTCCGACCCGGGCACGACGGGAATGCCGAGCTTCTTCGCCGTCTCCTTGGCCTCGATCTTGTCGCCCATGATGCGGATGTGCTCCGACGTCGGGCCGATGAAGGTGATCGAGTGCTCCTCCAGGATTTCCGCGAAGCGCGCGTTCTCGGACAGGAACCCGTAGCCCGGATGCACGGCGTCCGCGCCCGTGATCTCGCAGGCGGCGAGCAGGCGGGGAATGTTGAGATAGCTGTCGGAAGCAGGCGGCGAGCCGATGCAGACGCTCTCGTCGGCGAGCCTGACGTGCATGGCGTCCGCGTCCGCCGTCGAATGCACCGCGACGGTGGCGATGCCCAGCTCCTTGCACGCGCGCTGGATGCGCAGCGCGATCTCCCCCCGGTTGGCAATCAGAACCTTGTCGAACATTTTTTGTTTTTGGGCAGTGAGGCAGTGGGGCGGTGAGGCAGTAGGGAAAATCGAAGCCCCAACTACTGCCTACTGCCTACTGCCTACTGCCCATCTCCCTTATTCGATGATCACGAGGGGCTCGCCGAACTCGACCGGCTGGCCGTTCTCGACCATGACGGCGGTGACTGTCCCCGCGCGCGGCGCGAGAATCTGGTTCATGGTCTTCATCGCCTCGATGATGAGCAGCGTGTCGCCTTGCGCCACCCGGCTGCCGACCTCGACGAACGGCGGCGCCTTGGGGTCGGGCGAGCGATAGGCGGTGCCGACCATCGGCGACTTGACCGCACCCGGATGCTTGGCCGGATCGGCGCCCACGGGCGGTGCCGCGGTCCCTCCCGGTCCCGGCGCTGGCGCGAGCGGAGCCGAGGGCGCGAACGATTGCACGGCCGGCGCTGCGGCCGTGATCGTCACCGTACGCGCCACGCGAACTTTGAGCCCGTCCTTCTCGATCTCGATCTCCGACAGGCCCGTGTCGTTCAAGAGCTGCGCAAGCTCCCGGATCAGCTTCTGCTCGCCAGTCGGTTTTTCGGCCTCGTCCTTCGCCGTCATGCGCGCTAGCCCTTTCCCTTTCGGCTTCTTGTCGCTGTCTTTGGATTTGTGTTTCACGGGGTCACGCCACGAGCTGCGCCATCGCCTCGAGCGCAAGCTCGTAGCCTTGCACGCCGAGCCCGCAGATGACGCCTTTCGCTGCCAGCGAGACATACGAGTGATGGCGGAACGCCTCGCGGCGGAAGATGTTCGAGAGATGCACCTCGATCACCGGCAGCTCGGCCGCCGACAGCGCGTCCAGGATGCCGATCGAGGTGTGCGTGAGCGAGCCCGCGTTGAGGATGATGCCGGAGGCGGCACCCCGCGCCTCCTGGATCCACCCGATGAGCTCGCCTTCGTGGTTGCTCTGCCGGAAGTCGATCGCGAGCCCGAGCGCCTTGGCGCGCGCCTCGGCCCGCTTGCGCACGTCGTCGAGTGTGTCACGGCCATAGATCTCCGGCTCGCGGGTGCCGAGCATGTTGAGATTCGGGCCGTTGAGGACGAAGACCGGTTTGACCATGGCGAGAAATGTCTGAGATGTCGGGAGCTTGAACCTTGGCCTTGAGGGCTTTCGCCCGCGGCACATGGCGCCCCCGGTGCCCGGGAGGCCTTGCAAGGTTCCCTAGCAGCTTTAACGCACCCGCGAAAGGAGGCCAAGCCAAAGCTTGTTGAGAGCGTTTACCGTCTCTCAGCAATAGTTGCAGCCGGTCTTTCTGAGCTCCACCACGTGGCTCTCGAGGACATCGTAAAGATTGTCGGGGGCCCCGCCGATGGCCTGGTCGCCGACTAGGAAGTGGGGGGTGCCGTTGACGCCGAGCTTGTTGGCCAGCTCCTTGACCCTGTCGAGCTCGGCCTTGACCTCCGGCGAGACCATGTCGGCCTTGAGCTTCGCCATGTCGAGCCCGTGCGCCTCCGCCACCTTGAGCGCCACTGCCTCGTTGACGAGGCCCTTGGTCTGGATCAGGTCGCGATGCACCTCCCAGTACTTGCCCTGCATGCGCGCGGCGAGCGCCACCTTGGCGGCCTGCTCCGATTCGTCACGCAGGATGGGAAACTCTTTGAACACGACGCGAACATTCTTGTCCTGCTCGACGAGCTTGGCGACCTCGCTGAAGCCGCGCTTGCAGTAGCCGCAGTTGTAGTCGAAGAACTCGACCACCGTGATGTCGCCGTTGGGATTGCCGGCGACCGGCGCGTTCGGCGCGCGATAGATGTCCTTGGCGTGCTCGGCCACGAGCTTCTTGGTACGCTCCGCCTCCTCCTTGGCCGCCTTGGTCTCGAGCGCGGTCTGCACCTCGACCAGGATCTCCGGGTTCTGCACCAGGTAGTCCTTGACGATGCCCTCGATCGCCCGCTTCTGCTCCGGCGAGAAC
>JBFXEP010000150.1:0-7214 GCA_050179995.1 Hyphomicrobium sp. | reverse complement strand
AACCACTCGCGGGCGCTCTTCTGGGCGGCCGCGATTTCTTTTTTGCTCATCTCGCGCGAGATCTCGAGCCGGTAGGCCTTGGCCTCCTCGTTGCCGCGCATCGCCGCGAGATTGAAGTACTTGTGCGCCTCGACGAGGTTCATCTCGACGTCGCGCCCCGCGCAGTACATGAGGCCGAGCTCGAAGAGCGCATCCGCCCCTCCTCCCAGCGCCGCGACGTCGACCACGACGTCGGCTGAAAAATCAAATCGTGCCATCCCTGTTTACCTCTGGCCGTTTACGCGTCACGAGTACCGAGCCCATCCGCCGCCGAAAGCCGGCAAATTGGGCCTCTCGAAGCGGACGATAGGGCCTTCCGCGATGACAAGCGGTAAACTAGGGAACAGGGGCTTTGCGAAAATCGGGTTCCGCCGTGACTCGTTTCGAGCCGTTTGCGCGGCTTCCGGCCAGCGCAAAATCAAACCTTAATGAGTTGGGAAACCTTGCGCTAACCATGCCGGGAGATCGGCTCCTCGCCGCCTCACTTGAGGGCCGCCGACATGCCGCGTTGCACGCCCTCGCGCTCGGAGAGCCGCTTGAGCCAGGCCTTGATACGGGGAAAGTCGTCGATCGCCTGCCCCTGCCGCTCCCAGTGGATGAGCCACGGATAGGAGGCGATATCGGCGATCGAATAGTCGCCGGCGATGAAGCTCCTCCCCTTGAGCCTCTTGTCGAGCACGCCGTAGAGCCGCGTCGTTTCCTTCGTGTAGCGCTCGATTCCGTAGGGCACCTTCTCGGGCGCGTAATGGCGGAAATGGTGCGCCTGCCCGGCCATGGGCCCGAGCCCGGCCACCTGCCAGAACAGCCACTCGTCGACCGCGATGCGCGCCCGCTCGTCGCGCGGATAGAGCTTCTTCGTCTTGCGGCCGAGGTACTGCAGGATCGCCCCGCTCTCGAAGACGGAGATGGGCTCGCCGCCCGGACCATCGGGATCGACGATCGCCGGCATCTTGTTGTTGGGCGAGATCTTGAGATAGCGGGGTTTGAACTGATTGCCCTTGCTGATGTCGACCGGCTTGATCCGGTAGGGGAGCCCGCATTCCTCCAGCATGATGCGGATCTTGTGCCCGTTGGGCGTCGGCCAGAAGTGGAGGTCGATCGGATGTTGAGCCATTTAGTCGTCTCCCTGGACCATGATCGCTTCGGACCCTAGCCGCTCCGATCGCCGCGCCGCCTACCGGGCGCGGCGTGAATCGGCAGCGCAGGGAAAGTCCGAAGCGTGAAACATCGGTCTCATCAAAAACCTGGATGCCGGCGCGTCAGATCGTGAGCACCGTAGAGCCTGTCGTGCGGCGCGCTTCAAGAGCGGCGTGCGCCACTGCGGCATCCTTGAGCGGGAATGTCTGATGAATGGCGATCCTGATGGCGCCGCGCTCCACCATCTTGAACAAATCGGCGGCGTTGGCCGCGAGCTCCTCATGCGTCGCCGTGTACGCCATGAGCGAGGGGCGTGTCGCGAACAGCGAGCCCTTGAGCAGCGTCAGCTCGAACGGCGGCACCGGCCCCGAGGCATTGCCGAAGCTGACCCACAGCCCGCGCGGCCTCAGGCACTCGAGCGACGCCCGGTAGGTGTCGCGGCCGATGCCGTCATAGACCACCTCGCAGCCCGCCCCGCCGGTGATCTCCCGCACACGGGCCACGACATCCTCGCGCGACGTGACGATGACGTGCGCCGCTCCATGCTCGCGCGCGAGCGCAGCCTTTTCGTCGCTGCTGACGGTGCCGATCAGCGTCGCGCCGAGCGCCTTCGCCCACTGGCAGGCAATGAGCCCGACGCCGCCCGCCGCCGCGTGGAACAGCAGCACCGTGCCCGGCCCTACGTCGAAGGTCTCGCGCAGCAGGTAGCGCACGGTCATGCCCTGGAGCATCATCGCCGCTGCGGTTTCGTACGAGATCGCGTCGGGGAGCTTCACGAGCCGGTCCGCGGCGATCAGGCGCTCCTCGGCATAGCCGCCGATCGCGCTCCCGTACGCCACCCGGTCGCCGGCCGCGAGCGACGTCACGCCGGGACCGACCGCGACCACGTCCCCTGCTCCCTCCGAGCCGATCACCGCCGGCAGCGCCAACGGATAGAGCCCGGTGCGATGATAGACGTCGATGTAGTTGAGCCCGGCCGCGTGCTGTTTGATTCGCACCTGCCCCGGCCCTGGCGACCCGACCTCGATCTCCTCCCAGATCAGGCGATCCGGTCCGCCGACCTCGTGCACGCGCACGCCATGAACCATGCGGGCAACTCCATGAAGAGATTGACGATTGTACAACGCACGCGCCGGCGTCTCAACACGGCCACGCGCCCGCGCCGAAGCCGCCTTGACCGCGCCACGGCCGCCTTCTATTGGCTCACCGCGGGGATAACAAGAGGCTCGAGATGAGCGTGCGCCACGCCGCAGCGAGTGCGGCGAACCTGGCCCTGGTGGCCGGCTTCCTGGGCCTGAGCGGCTGCCTTGGCGCGTGCGCCATCGGTCCGGGACCGGAAATAGGCGCGCGCGCCGGCCTCGGCTGCGTGGACGACAGCCCGGAATGCATCCAGCGCCGGCAGGTGACGCTGCGCCACATGGTCGACGACAAATCGCGGAGCTGGGTCAACGAGCCGCCCACCCCCGAGGCCTACGCCTCCGGCGTGCGCCTCTTTGCCTTCAAGACCAAGAAGAAAGAGCTGTCCTGCGATGAGCTGAAACGCGGCAAGCTCGAGGCCGACACCGCCAAGCACAGCGTCGCCAGCCTCGGCAACCGCCTGACACCCGCCCAGGCGTCACGCAGCGTCATGCTGGCCGGCGAGGTCGGTCGCGAATTGCAGAATGAAATCAATCGCCGTTGCAAGACCAGCTGAGCCTCGCCAAACTATCCCTCAGCCCCGAAAGTGGGTCTTGCTGATCTCAATTGGCCCGGTGTCGTGGCCCTTCTGACAAGAAAGACGTCGTGATGGCATTGGAAGCAGTGGTCGATTCTGTCGTGTCCTTCGTCCGCGAGCACGAGAGTTGGGCAGGTCCGGTCGCCTTCGCCGTCGCTTTTGGGGAGAGCTTCTGCTTTCTCTCACTCCTCGTTCCCGGCACCGCCATCCTCGCCGGCATCGCGGCCCTCCTCGCCGCGAGCGGCATCGAGGCACGCGTGCTGATGCCGGCCATCCTCTGGGCCGGCCTGGGCGGCTCGCTCGGCTATGCGGTGTCGTTCTGGATCGGCCGCTATTTCAAGGACAGCGTGCACAAGATCTGGCCCTTCAGCACGCGGCCGCACCTCATCAGCCAGTCGCAGGAGTTCTTCGAGACCTACGGCGCCTTCGGCGTCTTCCTCGGCCATTTCTTCGGCCCCGTGCGCGCCGTGATCCCTGTCGTCGCCGGCATGTTCCGCATGCGCGAGCTGCCCTTCCAGATCGCCAACGTGCTCTCCGCCTTCATCTGGGCGACCGGCGTCATTGGTCCCGCCTTCTATCTCGTGGCCTTCAAGGACGAGGTGATCGCCTTCCTCACCACCAACGAGTACAAGGTGGCGATGGTGCTGTTCTTCCTCGCCATGGCCAACAGCATTCCGCGCCCCATCCTGTTCGTTCCGACTTTGCTGCTCGTGTTCGGTCTCGCCACCCTCATGATGCTCGGCAACGGCAACATCTCGCTGATCCTGTTCGCCATGGCGGCCGGCGCCTTCGTCGGCGATTTCTACGCCTACTACAAGGGCGTCATGCACACCGAGAATCGCCTCGTGACCACGTGGCCGTTCTGCGCCACCAAGAAGCAGCACGCCGACGCGCGCGCCTTCGTCGAGCAGCACGGCCCCGCGAGCCTGATCCTCAGCAAGTTCCAGGGCTTCAACCGCGGGCTCGTGCCGCTCGAGACCGGCACGCTCGAGCGCCCCATGCTGGCCTTCGTCAGCGCAAGCATCGTCTCGGCGCTGCTGTGGTCGCTGGCGCTGATTCTCCCCGCCTTCCTGATCGGCAAGATCGTCGCCTGAGTTTGCCCCTGCCCCGGATCCCGCCTCTCCCCCGGCTCAAGGCCGGGGTCGGCCGGGATGGCAGTTGGAGCGCACGGCACGGGATGTCATCCCGGCCAAGCGACGGTGTCAGCCGGAGCGCAGAGCCGGGACCCAGCGCAAAGCTCTTATCGCCTTGAGTTACGAAGCCGCCTTCTTCAGCACGGCCGTGCAGGCGTAGTCGCGGAACGGACGTGCGAACGTAAGCTCGGCCCCCGTCTCGGCTGCAATGCGGCGGAGCTCCGCCTCGAGCTCGGCGCGCGGAAAGACCGAGAACTTCTTGAGCCACGCCCTGAGACCCGCGCGGAACGCCAGCGGCAATTGGCGCTGCTCGCCGAAGTCGACGATATGCAGCGCGCCGCCCGGTGCCACGGCCTCGAACGCACGCGCCAGCGCCTCCCGCCACGGCGGGATCATCGACAGCGCGTAGGACACGAACACGCGGTCGAAACCGGCGATGCCGAACAGCGCTTCCGTGTCGAGCACAGACGCATCGCCTTGCTTCAACGTGATGCGCTCGGCCAAGCCGGCCCGCTCGAGCGAGACGGCCGCCGTCTGCAGCATGGCGTGCGATACGTCGACCCCGAACAGGCGCGCCGACGGATAGCGCTCCGCCGCCAGGATCAGGTTGCGTCCCGTCCCGCAGCCCACCTCGAGCACCGTGCCGCCCTGCGGCGGATCGAGCGCATCGAGCAGCCCGTCGCGGCCGAGCAGATAGTACTTGCGGGAGGCGTCGTAGATGTGCCGCTGCACCCGGTAGATGGCATCCATCTCCGAGGCGGCATCCGTCACCGGCTTCGCGCTGGCCAAGCTCAGCCCTCGAGCGTGTAGAGGTGGAAGCCGCCGTAGATCGACGAGCGGTCGCGGAGCGTGAGCGCGCGGCTCCGCTCGGCGTCGTAGCCGAAGCGCGCGAGGATCGCGTGCGGCACGCGGCCCGGCAGGATGGTCTCCTCGCCGGCCGTACGGAAGATCACGCGCGCGCCGGGCTTGGCGGTGCGCACGATCTCGCTCCAGAGCGTCGTCAGCTGCTCGTCCGTCATCCAGTCCTGCGCGTCGAGCAGCACGTAGGCGTTGTAGGTCGGCTCCTCGAAGCGCCCGAGATGCTCGTCGAATTTCGCATGCACGACGCTGACGTTGCCCGCCCGCGCTTTCAGCGTCTCCCAGTTCGCGCGCTCGAGGTAGAGCGGCAGCGGCCCGTCGCCGCCCGCCTTGTAGCCGCGCCCGAAGGCCTGCCAAGCGAAGTAGTTGTCCTTGAGGTCGAAGCCGTAGGAGAGCCGCGCGAGGCGCGCCTTCAGCACCTCCGCCATATGCGGCGCGTCGCCCTTGAGCGCGTCGTACTGCGAGGGCGGAATGCCGAGCCCGAACAGCGAAGCCGGCTTGCTCATGAGCCAGCGCATGTGCGCCATGTCGAACAGCGGCTCCAGCTCCGACTTGAAGAGCTCCTCCTGCTCCGCGCGCGACGTGGCTTTGAGGAGCTTGGCCGGATCACGCCCGTGTGCACGCGCGATCAGGTGCCCCATGGTGATGAAGGTGCCGAGCAGGCCCTGCCGATAGAAGCGGCGCGCGAAATAGCTGATGCGCCGGCGGCCCAGCATGTCGCGGCCGTCCCAGTAGGCGCGCGTCGCCGCGTCGAGGTGCGGCGCCAGAAGATCGTCATAGATCGTGGCCGTCTCCCGGTCCGCGGCCGACACGAAGAAGCGCGCGAACGTATCGTAGTCCGGCGCGTGCTGGACAGCCGCGAGCTTGAGCTTGTTCAGCGCCACGTGCGCCGGGTTGAGGTCGAGCGCGGTGACGCGCACATCCTGCGCGGTGACGTAGGAGAGCACGTTGCAGCCGCCCGAGGCGATCGCCGCCACGGTGTCGCCGGGCTTGAGCGCCATGGCCTCGAGATCGACGGCCGGGTCTTCCCAGATCTGCGGATAGACGAGGCCGGAGAAGGCCCAGGTGAAGAAGCGCTCCTCGAGGCCCTTGCGGCTTGCGGCGCCGTACCGGTGAACAGCTTCAGCGAGGCGATGGTTGCGCCGTCCATGCAAGGTTTCCTCGTCCTGGACGTGCGCCTCCGCTGCTCCCGACATTGCATTCCCCCGCATAAGCTTATGCCATCCGGCCCCGACTATAGCTGTCATGTTGCAGCCCTGTGACAGATTCTTACCCGGAATGTGGACGGGGGTGCGGCCGCAAAATGGGGCGCCTCCGGCTTGCCTCCCGGCCGGAGATCGCTTAGACGAGGCCCCTTGGACCTGCGCACGGGCTGAAGGCCCGGCTTTCAAAGGAAAATCCCCCATGACCGCCCGTCATCACCGCAAGGTCGAGACCCAGAAGAAGAAGGCACGCCGCGCCATTCCGCGCCCCAAGGCGACCCGCATCCAGGGCAACACCGCGGCCGCCCGCAAGCGCCTGAAGAAGCTCGCCGGCAAGGCCCGCACCGCCAAGGCCAAGGCCGCAGGCTGATTCGCCGTCCGCCGGCAGATCATCGGCCCGTTGGGCCTGCCCCCTCACCCGACGCTCGGGTGCCTTGCCCCTCGCATCGACCTCTCCCACACCGGGGAGAGGTGACGTAGTTCGCTACTTTCGCCTCGCCCGCCCGCTTTGCCTCTCCGCATTACCGCCGGAATACGACCGCCGCTTCCACGTGGGCTGAGTAAAGGAACTGGTCGATCGCCCTGACCGGCCCCATGCGATAGCCGCCATCGATCAGGATGCGCGCGTCGCGGGCAAGCGTCGCCGGGTTGCACGAGACCGCGATCACGGTCGCGACCTTGGAGCGGGCCAGCCGCTCGGCCTGCTCCTGGGCGCCCGCGCGTGGCGGATCGAGCACCACTGCGTCGAAGAGATTGAGCTCGCGCACCGACAGCGGATCGCGAAAGAGGTCCCGCACCGCGGCGGTCACGGGCTTCGAGCCCTGCGCATGGCGCACCGCCCCGGAGAGCGCCGCGATCGCCCGCTTGTCGCTGTCGAAGGCGGCAACCTTCGCCCGCCGCGCGAGCGGCAGCGTGAACGTCCCGACACCCGAGAAGAGGTCCGCGACCTCCTTGGCCGATTTCGGCAGCGATGCGAGGCAGAAGTCGGCGAGCCCCCGCTCCGCCTCCGGCACCGCCTGCAGGAAGATCGAGGGCTCCACCTCGACCGCGACCCCGCCGATGGTAACCGCCAGCGACCCGGCCACCACGATCGGCACGCCGGCGACGACGAGGCGCACGAGCCGCATGTCG
>JBFXEP010000149.1:0-7218 GCA_050179995.1 Hyphomicrobium sp. | reverse complement strand
GCCCGCCTCGATCAGCTCGGCATCTCACCCAACCGCTTCTCCTGGCGTCCGGCCAATCTCGACAAGGCCTCGCCCTATCCCGGCTTCGAGGGCTTCACCCAGAACGAGGCCGCGCTCTTCTTTGGCCGCGCCGGCGACATCGCCCGCGGCCTGGCCGAGATCCGCCGCTTGCGCCGCCTCGGCACCGGCCAGGTCATGGTCGTGCAGGCGGCCTCCGGCGCCGGCAAGTCGTCGTTCTTGAAGGCGGGGCTTTGGCCGCGGCTGTTGCGCGATCCCGATTTCCTGCCCGTGGGCATTGTGCGGCCCGCGACCGGCATCCTGACCGGCGAGCAGGGCCTCGGACGCCAGCTGGCGGCCTTCTTCGCCACACACCGCGTGGTGAAACCCGCCGCCGAGATCCATCAGGCCCTGTCGGGAGACATCGACAAGGCGGCCGAGGCGTTCGCCTGCCTCATCAACGAGGCCGCCGAGCTTGGCCTCGCCATTCAGCGCCTGACACGACCTGAAGCGTCCATTCCCACCCCGCTGTTCGCCGTCGACCAGGCCGAGGAGCTGTTCGCCGCGGCCGATCACGAGGAAAGCCAGCGCTTTCTCTATCTCGTCGCCAGCATATTGGCGCCGGAGCGCCGCGCCCAGTCGGCCGCGACGCGGCTCGTCACGCCGCCGCTGTTCCTCTGGACCATCCGCGCCGACAGCGTCGACACGCTGCTGCACGCCACCGACGACGCCGGCCTCAAGGCGCCGCAGCCGTTTCTGCTGCCCCCGATCCCGCGCGATGCCTATCGCGAGATCATCGAGGCGCCGATTACCGTCGCCAATCAGGCGGGCATGAAAGTTTCGATCGACCCGCTGCTCGTCAACGCGCTCGTCGAATCCGCGACCGGCGGCGATGCCCTGCCCCTCCTGGCCTTCACCCTGCGCCAGCTCCTCGCCGAGAACAGAGCCGGATCCGCGGCCCGCTTGACGCTCGAGCAGTTCCAGGCCGCGGGCGGCATGAACGGCATCCTCGGCAAGCGCCTCGCTGCGGCCCAACGCTCCGCCGCGAGCTCGGGCAGCGAGCTGCGCCGTCTCTTCATCCCGCACTTGGCGACCTGGGACACGGACGCCGTGCCGCCGGCGGCCAAGCGGCTCGTTGCCGACGAGGCCCGGCTGATCTCGGGCGACAGGGCGGGCCTCAAGCGCCTGGCCGACGCCCTGGTCGAGGAGCGGCTTCTCACGCGCTCCGGCTCCGAGCAGGGCATCCCGACCCTCGAGGTCGCGCACGAGGCCCTGCTGCGCCTGCCGCCGCTCAGCGACTGGCTGGCCGAGGATCGCGAGTTCCTGGTGTGGCGCGACCGGCTGGCCGCCGCCCGCGCCGGCTACGAGTCGAACGCCCGCGGCCTGCTCGTCGGCCGCGAGCTGCAGATCGCCCGCGATTGGACGGAGCAGCGACCGGCCGACGACATCGCGCCCGCCGATCGGGCGTTCATCGACGAGAGCGTCTCCGAGGATGACCAGCGCCGCAGCGAGGAGGAGGAGCGCGAGCAGCAGCGCCAGGCGGCCGAGCTCGAAGCAGCCGAGGCGCGCCGCCGTACGGCCGAGGCCGAGGCCAAGGCCGCCGACGAGAAGGCGAAAGCCGCCGCCGAGCGGGAGGCCGCCGCCCGCCGCATCGCCAAGCGCACGAAAGTGGGATTGATCGCCGCCCTCACGCTCGCCTTGGCGGCCTTCGGCGCCGGCGGTTATGCCTGGCTGCAGAAGCAGGCCGCCGACAAGCAGACCAAGGTCGCCGAGGAGGCAACCAAGCAGGCGGAGACGCGCGCAGCCGAGATCGAGGAGCGAAAGCGCGAGACGGACCGGCTCAAGGAGCAGGCGCAGCGCACGGAATCGGGCTTGCTCGCCACCACGGCGAGCGGGCTGATCGATGACAAAAGCCAAGGCGATGCCGGCAGCATGGCTGCCCTCACCATCGAGGCGCTGGACAGCGAAGGCCTCCCCTCCGAGCGCCCCTTCGTGGCCGAGGCCGAGCGGGAATTGCGCCGCGCCCTCCGCGCCCTCCACGAAGAGGTCACCCTCGCCGGGCACACCGACTCCGTGCGGAGCGCCGGCTTCAACAACGATGCCTCTCGCATCGTGACCGCGTCGGAGGACGGCACCGCGCGCATCTGGGACGCCAAGAGCGGCAAGGAGCAGCTTCGTCTCGAGGGGCACGGCGACGCGGTGGTCGACGCGTCCTTCAGCCGCGACGGGCTGCGTGTCGTCACGGCCTCGCGCGACAACACGGCCCGCGTCTGGGACGCCATGTCGGGCAAGGAGATCGCCAAGCTCGACGGCCACACTGACGACGTCGTCTCGGCGGCGTTCAGCCCCAACGGGGCGCGCGTCGTCACGGCCTCGGACGACATGTCGGTCCGCGTCTGGGATGCCGCAACGGGCCAGGAACAGGCGGTCATCGGCAACCAGGCATCTTATATGCGTCGCGCCGCGTTCAACACCGAGGGGACGCGCGTGCTGACGCTGTCGACGGACGCCGCGCAAATTTGGGACCCGGCGGGCTGCAAGCCGGGATCGACACCGCTCGAGTGCAAGCCGCTGACGACGACCAAGGTCGAGGTCGGCTCGTTCGTCGATGCGAATTTCGGCCCCGATGGGACGAGCTTCGTCACCACGCATCAGGACGGCTCGGTCCACTTGTGGGACTTCGTGACCGGCAAGGTGCTCGCCACCATCGCCGGGCACAAAACCTTTGTGCGCAGCGCCGTTTTCAGCCCGGACGGCAGGATGATCGCCACCGCCGCCGACGACGCTGTCGCCAAGGTCTGGGAGGTTACGGCGCAGCGTGAAGTGGCGAGCAGCGACGCGACGCCCGGTCAGAGCCAAGGGCCTGGCGTAGAGAGCAAGGAGCTGGCCAGGTTCGAAGGCCATATGGGCGCCGTCTGGAGCGCGACATTCAGCAGGGACGGCAAACAGCTCGTCACGTCGTCCGCGGATTTCACGGCGCGCGTCTGGCGTGTGGAGAGCGGCGAGACCCTGCCCAAGCTGTCGCATCCTTCCGCTTCGCTGTGGACGATAGCCTTCAGCAAGGACGGAACCAAGGTTGTGACCTCGGGGTCGGACGGCAAGGCGCGCATCTGGGATAGCGAGACCCGCACGCTGGTGCGGGAGCTGGAAGGGCACGCCGATTCCGCCGTGACAGCCGCCTTCAGCGATGACGGATCGTGGATCTTGACCGCATCCAACGACGGCACCGTGCGCATCTGGAATGCGGCCACCGGCGCCGAGAAGACGCGTCTTGCGAGCGACACCGCATCCGTTCAAATGGCCGTTTTCAGTCCCGACGCCTCGCGCGTGCTGACGGCGTCCGCCGATCAGGTGATCCGCCTGTGGGACGTCGAGACGGCCAAGGAGGTGGCACGTCTCACGGGTCATACCGATGCCATAACGGCCGCGGTGTTCACGCGCGACGGCGCACGCATCGTCACGGCCGGCTCCGACAATACGGCACGCATCTGGGATGCGGCGACGGGTAACGAGCTGCGTCTCCTGACGGGGCACGACGGCACGATTTGGGCCGTTGCGTTGAGCCCGGACGGGAGGCACGTCGTCAGCGCATCCAGCGATGGCACGGCCCGCATCTGGGATATGGGCACCGGCGCCCTCGTGAGGATCCTCGGTGGCCACGTGGACTATGTGCGTAGCGCCGCCTACAGCCCCGACAGCTCCCGCATCGTCACCGCCTCGGACGACAAGACGGCGCGCATCTGGGATGCAGCGACGGGCAAGGAGCTGATACGCCTCCAGCACGCCGACTATATCCGCGCCGCCGTCTTCAATCATGACGGCTCGCGTGTCGCCACCGCGTCGGACGACAAGACTGCCCGCATATGGGAGACCGACACGGGAAAGGAGCTCGACCGGCTCGAGCATCCGTTGGCCATCGAAAGCGTCGCCTTCAGTGGTGACGACGAATGGATCGCCACCACCAGCTCGGGCGACGGCAGCGCCTTCGTGTGGCGCGTGCGCCCTGGCGTGCGCGCCCTCGTCGAGCACGCCAAATCTCAGGTCACGCGCTGCCTGACGCCCGAGCAAAGAGCCCGCTACTTCGTCGCCGAGGCGCCGCCGCCTTGGTGCGTGAAGCTGCGGCTATGGCCGTACGATGCCGCCTCGAGCGTTGTGCGCGCCAACCTCTACCTCGGGAGCAAGAATGCCGATCGCGCGGTCGCCGAGGCGGACCTTGCGCTCGAGCGCGCCGAGCCCGGGACAGCCGGCGCTTGGGTTCGCCGCTCGGCGTTCTTCGCACGTGGCAGGGCGCACGAGCTTGCGGGCAACATTGAAGCCGCGTTCGCCGACTTCCAGGAAGCCCAGAACCTGGGAGAGGGCATCTTCGACTATTTCCTGAGCGAGGCGGGAAATCTGCATCTTGCCAAGAAGATGGCGGAGAGCATCGCGGTCTACGACCGGGCCATCGCATGGTCCGGCAATACCGGCGCCCCCGCCAACGCCAGGACGCGGGCCCTGTTCGAAAGAGGCATCACCTACGATCGGCTCGGTGATCTCGACAAGGCCAACGCCGACTTCGACGCCGTCGCTGCGGACATGGCCGGCAGCGTCGTCGACTACTACCTGGCCAAGGCGCAAGAGAATGACAGCGAGCAGCCGACGGCCGAGGCGTTCTCCGCCTATGACCGGGCCGTCACCTGGTCGTCGCGTGAGGGCATAGCTGACGAGGTGCGGGTGCGCACCCTGATCTCGAGGGGCAAGGCGTACGACCGCAGCGGTCAGCAGGAGAAGGCGTCGGCCGATTTCGCGGCGGCGGGGCCTGGCGCGGTGCCGGATATCGTCAACTACTACGTCGAGACCGCCGGGTCGCTCCAAGGAGAGGTCGCAAAGGCGGCCCTCGACGCGGCCGTCGCCTGGTCCGGGCACGAGGGGGCAACCCCGTTCGAAAAGGCGCTCGCGGTCTTCGCGCGCGGACGCCTGCATCATCAGAGCCAGCGCCCCGTCGAGGCCGCTGCTGATTTCGAGGCGGCCGGGCCCCTCATGGTCCAGCAAATCGTCGATCTCTACCTCACCGACGCGAGAACGCTTGCCACCGGTGACGACAGGGTGGCCGAGTTGGCCGCCTTCGACAAAGCGGTGGCCTGGTCCTCCCGTGCAGGCGCCGATGCCACGGCGCGTGCCGAGACTCTGGTCGCGCGCGGCATGGCCTACGATGCGGCCGGCCAGCCGGACAAGGCCAGAGCCGACTTCGAGGCGGCCGGGCCGGAGAAGGTGTCTATGATCATCGACTACTACACGAACCTCGCGCGAGACCGCGCCATCAGCGATCCGCAGACAGAAGGCGCCACTCCCGAGACACACGAAAAGGAGTTCGCCGCCTATGACGAGGCGGTCGCGTGGACCTCGCGCGCCGGCGCGGCCCCCGATGCGAGATCGAACGCTCTTATCGAGCGCGGAAAGGCCTACGACCGCTACGGCATGACGGACAAAGCCACTGCCGATTTCGCGGAGGCCGGGCCCGCCGCGCTCGAGACGATCGTCGAGTATTATGTGTCGAGCACCTATAACCTCAAGGACAACGACAAGCCTGTCGAGTCGCTGGCGGCCGCAGAGGCTGCCGTCCAATGGGCCTCGCGCGGCGGCGTGAAGGCGGAAACGGTGACCAACGCCATCTTCGCGCGCGGAACCGCGCTGCGCATCAACAAGCGGCCGGAGGACGCGATCAAGGACTTCAAGCTGGCCGAGCAGCAGGGCAACACCTACGCCACGGCGTGGATATGGGGCTCCATCATGGACATCGGCTACGCGACGGAGCAGGCCAATCCCGCCGCAGCCCTCCTCCTCGCGCTGCCGTACACGCTCGATCTTTCCGAGGAGGACCGCAAGCGGATCGGCGTCGAGAACATGCGCGGCCACATCGCCCGCACCACCTATCCGATCGCGGGCCTTTATTGGCGGAGCCTGCAGCCAAACCTTAAGGCTCCGACGCAATGCGATCTCCTGGCGGCGCACCCGAACGATCCGCTGCATGTCGGCCCCGGGGTCAAGTTCGAGGACATGAGGGACGCGAACGAGGTGATCGCCGCATGCACGAAGGACCTGGAGGCTGCCCCGAGCGAGGCGCGCTTCCTGCTGCAACGCTCGCGCGGACATTCCAAAGCCGCGGAGGAAGCCGCCGCGAAAAACGACGGCGCCCTCGCCGAGCACCACACCAAGCAGAAGTTCGCCGATCTCAAGGCGGGCATGGAAAAAGGCTACCCGTTCGCTTTCAACAATCAGGCTTACGCGCTCGGCACCGGTGAGGGGATCGAGAAGGATTCCGACGAGGCAACGAACCTCTACATGCAGACGTTCGGCCTCATCGCGCAGTGCTGCGTCCCAAGCGCCATGCGCGAGCTCTTGAAATCGGAAGCAGTGCTCGACTCCGCCAAGGTGCTGCGCGTGGTCGAGGCCCTGGCCGGCTGGTCGGCGAGGATCGGCAACCCGGAAGCGCACATGCTGCTGGCCGAGCTTGCGCGCGACAAGCGGCTTCCGATGGAGAGCGGGCCGCGCTTCGCCTATGAGCATTGGCGCATTGCGGCGAAGCTTTTCACGGCGCAGGGAAAGACCGCTGAAGCCGCCGCCGCGGAAACGCTGGCCGCCGCTCTCACCGATCTCTCGGAGGCCGACAAGAGTCTCGCGGCCGCGCGCGTCGAGACCTTCAAGCCCGCCAAGCCGGGCGACAGTCCGCCTTGGATTCGCTGACCGCCCGGCGCGCTGATGCGGCAGCGCACCCACGGCATTCGCCGGGGTGCGCCGCGAGCAATTCGCTCGTTTTTCGCTAGTTCGGCGAGTCCGCGCCTGCGCCGCCCGCTCCGGCGCCCGTGCTCGCCGAGCCGCTCACGAGGCCGCTGCTGCACGCCTTAGCGAACTCGGCCTTGTCGATCGTGCCGTCGTTGTCCGGATTGGCGGCCTTGAAGTCGGTCACGTAGCCTTTCGCCTGCGTTTCATCGATGGTTGCGGCATTGCTTGGATTGGCCTGCATCCACAGCGCATCGCATTCTGCCTGGCTGAGTTTTTGCCCGCCGGCGAGGGCGCCGCTGGCGGTCATGAGCGCGATGGCCGACGCTGCAATCACGATCCTTGTCATGGGTGCTTCTCCTTGGACATCCGACCCTAAGAGCACTCCTAGAACGCTGAGGTCGGCACTCCGTTCCCGTGGGACAGATGTGCGACTGCGAGCGCGCGCCGCGCGCCCCGGCC
>JBFXEP010000148.1:0-7230 GCA_050179995.1 Hyphomicrobium sp. | reverse complement strand
TTCTGCGATTTGCCTTGAGCGAAGCTTGTGGATTGTAGCGCGCTACAACTCGACGACGCGGATTTTCTGAGGCCGTGGCTCAAGTTCGCAGAACGCTTTTGCCCGAGCGACGAGGTCAGCCGAAGCGCTGCCAGGTGACGGTCACCTTGGTGCCGACCGGGACTCGCGGGTAGAGGTCAAGGACGTCCTCGTTGTACATGCGAATGCAACCCTTGGAGGCGGCGGTGCCAATGGTCCAGGGCGCATCCGTGCCGTGGATGCGATAGGCGGAGGCGCCGAGATAGAGCGCGCGCACGCCGAGCGGGTTCATGGGATGGCCGCCGGGGACCCAGCTCGGCAGGCGCGGATTCTCGCGCAGCATGGTCGGGGTCGGGGTCCAGGCCGGGTTGACGCGCTTGTCGGAGACGGCCGTAACGCCCGACCAGCGGCTCTGCTCGCGCGGGACGGCGATCGGGTAGCTTATTGCCTCGCCCTTCTTGTGAACCCAGTAGAGCTTGCGGTCGCCGAAGGAGACGATGATCTGGCGCGGCGTATATTTCGGGCTAAAGCTCACGACGGAGCGCGATCCTCCGTCCCACATGAAGGAAAAGAGATCCTGCGCCGTGGCACGGCCGGGCGCGAGCGCTGCGAGGGCCATGGTCAGCGCGGCATACAAACGGAGCTGTCCGGTCGAACGCCTGATCGTCATGCGGCATGCTCCCTCAATTCGAGTGGCGCGAAGCATAGACCACAAAGGTGCATTCGGCAGGCGCTGCTTGCAAGCTAGGGCAAGTCCGCAATGCGGAGTCGCGGCGCCCAAGTGTTGCATTTTTACAATTGAAGCTCGCCCTGTGTTTTGGCGGGGAGCGGCGCAGGATCCGGGCATTGCGTGCGGAGCCAGTGCTGCAAGAGGTCGAGCACGTAGGTCATTTCTGCCGCCGTCATCGGCCGGCCGCGGGGGATGGCGTGCCACTTGGCGATGCAGCTGCGGCAGCAGGAGGCCGTGGCGTGCTGGGCGACGAAGACCGGATGGCCCCGGAACGGTGTCTGCCTGCCGTCGTTTCTGGGCTCGGCGGGGGCGAGGCGCGTCTCGATGAAACCGCGGGCGTGATCCAGCACGTGGGCAAGCCCCTTGGCGCCAAGATAGGCGCGGTCCGCTCCGGCAAGTCGAAAGCGGCGGCGGAATTTCGATTTGGCGAGCTCGGCCAGCACGTCGTCGATGGTCTTCATCGCAGAGCCTCGGGAGGGCGCGCGTCCTGTTCGACGGATAGCACTGTTCGCGCAGTCCCGAGGTGGAAACAGGAGAGCCCGAGCACGGGAATGCTCGGGCTCCGATACCCTGCAAGGGTTGGGTACCAACCAGAAGGCAGTCCCGAGGGGGACCAAGTTCAGGAGCTGGTAGCGAGCCTCCTTCCGGAGGCTCACCATTCGAGACCGCCCGAGGCAGACACTAGGCCAGCAAGATTACCCCGTCCTGTCCGGCGCCTTACGGTTTTCGTAAGGCGCGGCGACGCGGGGCCTCAGGCCGCGGCGGCCGCATCGAGGTTGGCCTGGTCGATATCGCTCTCTTCGGACGCGGCTGCTGCATCGGCATCGATTTCACCGAAGCGGGAGATGATGAAGGCGAGCAACGCCAGGGCGAAGATCAGAGGCAGGTTGCGGCCGACGCCGCGCGCGATGCCGGGGATCGCGACGGGTGCCATCGAGGTCAGCACCGTGCGCAGCTCGGGTGTGAGCAGACTGATGGGGTCGAGCTCATCATCGGGCGCCGGGCTGTCGGCCGCCGATGCGGCCTGGTCCTCGGCCGCCGGCTCTGCCGCTGGGCGCTGCTCGATGCCGACGATGGCCATGGTGACGAAGCCGATGACGGCAAAGAGTGCGGCCATCATGGTGCAGGCGGTGACGGCGCCATAGACCTCGACCGCCTTCACGGTGAGGGCGGCGGTGGCGAAACCGGCCGCGACAAGGAGAGGGACGGCCACCAGGGCGCGGCCCAGATACTTGGCGAGGACCGAGCCGATCGTGCTCTCGGCGCGCTTGAGAAGGCCCTGATACATGCGCCGGTTCTCCCTCGGCTTCAAGCGTGCGCGGCGTTACGACTTCCAGAGCGCGCCGATAACGAAGCCGACGCCGGCCGCGATGGCGAGTGTCGTCAGCGGCTGGTCCTTGACCGACTTGTCGACGGCGCTCTTGAAGTTGTCGGCTACGACCTGGATCTGCTCGGTCGCCTGGCGGCCCTGCTCGGCGAAGTTCTGAACCGTACGCTCGATCTGCTCGCCGGTGCGCTCGGCCAGATCGGCGGCCTTGCCTGCGACGTCTTCAACCGTGCGGCTGTAGTCGCTGGCCGTGCGCGTGTTCGACGTGGACTGTGCCATGTGGGGGGTGCTCCTTTGCGTGAGGGACGGCTTTTCAGCGCCGCCATTAAACGCCGTCATCTCCAAGTTGGTTTCATCGGACGACGCGCGATTTAAGGATTCGCTGCGCGCGCTAGCTCAGTTGTCGCCGCGGCTTCGCTCCGAGCGCCGGAAGGCGCCGGCGATGGTGCGGCCGGCGCCGGCAGCCTGCGACCAAACCGAGCTCCAGGTCCAGTCGTCGCCGAGATCATGGAGCATGCGCAGGAGCTGGGCACGAACGGCTTCTGGAAGCACCTCCGACATGCGACGCCAAAGCGCCTCGATGTTGTAGGGCCGGGCCGGATCTGCGAGGCTCACGGGGATCGCATCGGTTGCGGAGAAGCCGAGGTCGCTCGCGGCGGTGGCCACGGCGTCCATGATGTTGCGCGCCTTCTCGCTCGCTGCGGCTGCGAGGTCGTAAGGCGGCGACCACTCGCCGAACGGGCGAAGGCGGTCGATGTGCGTGGCGACGAGAACGATCGGCGGGCGGCGCCGGTCGAGGCGCTCGGCGAAGTGGGCGCGCAGGGCGGCCAACGCGCGGCGGTCGATGTCGCGGTCGGCGCGGTTTGCCGCGATGGTCCACAGCACGAGATCGCTGTCGGCGGCGCGCTCGATGAGCTGGCGCTCCTGCTCCTTGCCGCCGTCGAGGCCGGGGCTGTCGACGATCAGCGTGTCGGGAAGCCCGTGGCGCTCGAGGACGTAGGCGGTGTACCCCGACGTAGCCGGCAGCGCGTCGGTCGCGGCGCGGATGCCCTCCGCGAGTGCGTTGACAAGGCTCGACTTGCCGGCGCCGGTCTGTCCCGCGACGAGAATGCGGAGCGGCTCGGCGCGGGCGCGGCTCAGCGCGGCCTGGTCGGCGGCGGTCTCATCGGAGACATAGTCCGCAAGGCTCACCGCCGAGACACGCAGGCGCCCGCCGTAGAGGTCGATGGCGGCGCGGCCGATCTCCTGGATGTAGGCTTCGGTGATGCGGCGCGCGATGGCGTCGCGGCCCCATTCCATCATGGCCTTGGACAGATGCTCCCTGGCCTCGTTGGCGGCGGCCGTCGCGGGGTTGGCGAGGCGGATGACGCGCCAGACGTCATAGGCGCGCTCGGCCCAGTCGAGGGCGCCGCGCCAGCGATAGAGCGTGAGCGCCTGGGCAATGGTCAGGCGATCGCCGAACGGCACGCTTTCGAGCACGAAGAGGCGCAGGCGGCGGCTCACGCGCTCGATGATGGCCAGGGCCTCGGGTGTCGTGAACTGCCAGGCGGGATCGCGGCGGCCGGCGTGCACGCGGTTCGCCACCACCGTGATCGTCTCCTGGGCGAGCTTCAGAAGCTCATCCGCGCTCGAGATGCGATCGGGCGCGGTGCGGCCCGCGAGCGCGAGGACATCCTGCCACGCCTGCTCCTCGGCGGGTGACCAGCCCTGCCGCAGGGCCTCGCCGGTCGCGGCGTCATCGGCGGGCGGCGGGGCCTCGCTGGTTGCCGTTTGCGAGGCGTCGGGGAGGAATCGGCGCTGGGCGAAGTAGACGATGGCGACCGCGGCGAGGGCGAAGGCGGTCCAATGGAGGAGGTATCCCTTCTGCCAAAGCCAGACGCTGCCCAGAGGAATGAGCGAGAGCGTCGGGATCAGCAGGCCGAAGGCGAGCAGGATCACCGACGCCGAGCGCTTCGCGCGATTGCGGCGCGGGGGAGGCTCGCTCATGGACGGCCCTCCGGGCTGCGCTCGCCGGCTTTCTGCTCGCGGGCCATGCGGAATGCCTCACGCAGGGCCTGCTGATAGGCGGCGGCGATGCCGCCGCGATCCTCGGTGCCGAGGCGGCGATTGTGAAGGTAGTAGATGGCCGCCTTGCCGAGCGCGTAGGTGACGGCGAAGCTGGCGGCGGCCGAGGCGGCGGCGCCCGCCGTCTGTCCATAGACTGGCAGCAGCTTGGCGAGCTGACGCAGGCCGACGCCGGCGGCGATCCGCGCGGCGGTGCCGGCGCCGATGGCGGCGGTGAGCTCGGCATAGGCGCGCTTGTCCCATTCGATGCCGTAGATGTGTCCGAGCCGGCTCAGCATGCGCGCCTGGATGGTCGATGCGGCGATGGCGCCCGCGACGGGAATGGGAACCAGATCGCTGCCGGCAGCCGCCATGGCGTGACCCATGACGACGGGATCGGCGGAACGGGCCTTCGGATCGGCCTTGAAGCCGGGCATGGCGGCGAGCGCGCCGAGCATGCTGGCGGGCGCCACGGTGGCGAGAGCTTCCGTCAGCGCGTCGAGGCCGTAGTCCGCCGGTGCGAGGCCATCCTCGGGGCGCGTGAGGTCGAGGGGAACGAACAGCAGCGCGCCGCGGCCGGGCAGCTTGTCGAAGAGCGTGCGCTGGTAGGCGAGCGCGCGCATGAGATCGGTCGGGATTTTGGCGACGGCATCGGGGGGCGCGCCGGGCTCGAACGGATAAGGCTGGATGTGGCCCTCGCCATGAGGGTAGCCGTCGTGGAGCGTGGTCTGCGCCACCACGATGGGCCAGTCGGGGTGGCGCTCGCGCACCGCGCGCAGTGCGTCGAAGAGAGCCTCCTGTGCGGGGTCCATGGCGCGCATGGTGGCGAGCACGAGATGGGCGGACCTCTCGCTGAAGGCGAGGTCCTCGGAGGGATCGTAGTTCGCTTCGCCGAGGCCGCGCGTGTCGAGGAAGCGCAGCACCGGCATGTCGGAGGGAAACTCGTAGAGGTGCGACGTGCGCGTGCAGGGGCGGAAGCCGTCGCCGATGGCGGTGTCGCTCGCGTCGGTGACGGCGCGGATGACGGAGGTCTTGCCGCTCTGCACCTTGCCGAGGAGCCAGACGACGGGTGCGTAGGCGTGCAGCTTGTCGCCGCCGCTGGCCTCGTCTGCATCGGTGGATGCGCCGGGAGGAGCTTCAGCGTACGCGTCGCCGTTGGAGGAGCGGCGGGGCAGCACGCCCTTCAGCGCAGCAGCCCACTTCGACATGGAAGCCCTCGCCCTCTGAAACAAAGGTCGACCGCCGCGACGCGGCAGACGAGGGAACGCGCGAGGCAAGCCCGCGGTTCCTTGCGCCCTAAGGTTGGGGCGGACACGCCCGGGGTCAAGAGTCCTTCTTCGGCGCCGGTGCCTTCAGGTAGTCGATAATGAGCTTGCGCTGGCCGGCGTCGGGCAGGCCGGGATACGGGGTCATGGTCGTGTTGGAGGCCAGCGCCTTCGGATCGGCGATGAACTTGTCGAGGGTTGCCTCGTCCCAGGTCATGTCCGGTGTGAGCCCACCCGAGTAGTTGGCGAAACCCTTCGCCTGCCCGGCCTTGGCGCCAACGATGTTGTGGAGCGATGGGCCGAGGCGATGGTCGTCCTGCTTCACGGAGTGGCAGTTGCGGCAATGGGTATTGAACGCGACTTGTCCGGCATCGTCGGCTGCGGCCGAGGGCGCGCCAGCGCCCTCGCCGGCCATGGCCGAGACGGGACCCAAGACGCCGAGCGCGATCACGACGAGCAACGTGAAGCGGTTCTTCGGACCTGACATTGTCAATGTCTCCGTTCTGCTGCGGGTTCGAGGAAGAAACGCATCGTTGATGGTCAGGTTCCTGACTGTCTGCTACGGAGGGGCAGCCATATTTGGCGGGCACTGATGGCGGGCACGGGCCGTGCGCCTTGTGGGCACGCGATCTGGCACGGGATAAATGCTCGTGTATGATCAAACGGAACATCAGGGCCGGGATCGATCTCCTATGCTGAGCAGGGCTTTGAATGGGCTCAAGGCGCGCGTGCCGGAAGTCGCGTGCGGCGTGCTGCTCCTGATCCTGGCCATGACCGTGTGGCTCGGCGCGCGCTACTTCGACCAGGCGAGGTGGGTGCATCACACGCTCGAGGTCGAGACGGCCCTCTCGGAGACCTGGGCGCTGCTGCAGGATTCCGAGATCGGGCAGCGCAGCTACGTGCTGACGGGTGAAGACAGCTTCCTCGAGCCCTTCAACGAGGCGAAGGTCAAGCTGCCCGATGCGCTCGACCGCCTTCGACGGCTCGTTTCCGACAACGCCGAGCAAGACCAGGCCGTGGAGGCCGTCATTCCCCTCATCGGCCGGCGAGTAGCCTTCGCGGATGAAACCATCGCGGCCCGGCGCCAGCAGGGCTTCGAAGCCGCGCGGGACAAGGTGCTCGAGAGGGTCGGCCTCAATCTCATGGAGGAGATCGACTCGCGCTTCGAAACCATGCGGAAAAGCGAGCAGCTTCTGCTCGCGGCTCGCGAGGCGGCGGCGCAATCGACAGTGACCGTGCTCACGCTCGCGCTTGGGCTGGCGTTCTTTGGCACCATCGGGGCGCTGGCCACGTGGATCGTCAATGCACGGCGCAGCACGGCGGAGCTGGCGGCGGCAAACCTCTCGCTCAAGCAGCAGATTGCCGAGCGGGAGGCAGCCGAGGATCAGATCCGGCAGATGCACAAGGCGGAGGCGATCGGTAACCTCACGGGCGGCATCGCGCACGACTTCAACAACATGCTGGCCGTGGTCATCAGCGGCATCGGTCTCGCCCAGAAGCGTCTCGCGCGCTCGCAGGAGGGCGCCGAGGAGTTTCTTGTCGGCGCCCTCGACGGGGCGAACCGGGCGGCGACGCTGGTCAAGCGGCTGCTCGCCTTCTCGCGGCAACAGCCGTTGGCGCCGAAGCCCATGGACGCCAACAGATTCGTGGCCGGCATCTCGGAGCTGATCACGCGCGCAATCGGCGAGTCGATCAACGTCGAAACTATCCTCGGCGGCGGGCTCTGGACGACGCAGGCCGATCCGGTGCAGCTCGAGAACGCCATCCTCAATCTCTGCGTCAATGCGCGCGACGCCATGCCGGACGGTGGGCGGCTCACCATCGAGACGGCGAACTGCCATCTCGAC
>JBFXEP010000147.1:0-7301 GCA_050179995.1 Hyphomicrobium sp. | reverse complement strand
GTGGATGGCACGGGCGCGGGCAGCGGCCGTGAGCGGCTGGGGCTGGCCTTCGCCGGGCTTGTAGAGGAACGGCAGCGCCAGGTGCTCGCGGTAGGTGCGCGGGAACTCGGGGATCTCGTCGATACCCATGTCGTGCGCCGTGATCGGACGCGGCGGCTCGGCCGCAAAGGTGCCGAACAGGCGATCCCACAACGTCAGGAAAAGCCCGAAATTCACGTCGCCCTCCTTGCCCCAGTTGACGTGGTGCAGGTGATGCAGGCGGCCGATCGAGAGCAGATTGCGGAACGGCCCAAGCGCGGCGTCCACGTTCGAGTGCTGGACGATGAGCTGCACCGAGATGACGAAGCCGAGGAGGGCCGCGACCTCGACCGGCATGCCGGCGATGGCCATGGGCGCGGTGCCCAACGCCATGTCGAGGGCCTGGTG
Organism: Hyphomicrobium sp.; assembly: GCA_050179995.1. Classification (GTDB taxonomy): domain Bacteria; phylum Pseudomonadota; class Alphaproteobacteria; order Rhizobiales; family Hyphomicrobiaceae; genus Hyphomicrobium_C. The sequence goes on along the minus strand of JBFXEP010000147.1, from coordinate 6,875 downwards.
CAGCGGATGGCGGACGAGGCCGTTGAAGCCGTAGAGCCGCGACACGCCGTGATGGACCGCGTGCAGGCGCCACAGCACGCTGTAGCGGTGGCTCAGGTAGTGGATGAGCGTGAACATGAAGTCGGCGATCAGCACCGCGAGCACGAGCTGGGCGGGGATCGACCAGTCGCGCGGCCACAGGCTCATCAAGCTGCCGGGCTGGATGTGCAGCACCCATGCGATGAGCGGGATCATCAGAACGCCGGTCGCGCTCGTCCCCTCGTAGACGATGGTGTGCCAGATGTTGGCCTCGTCGTCGCCGTGCGAGTGGTTCCATTCCTCGTGGAACGGAACTACGTGCTCGGCGAGGTGCGCGGTCGCGAATGCCGTGGCCAGGAGCGGCAGCAGCCACATGAACGAATGGCCGTGGGCGACGACGTAGATGGCGGCGGCGTTGAGCCCGATCAGCATGAAGGGCACATACCCGTAGCGGACGAGCGTGCGCAGGGGTGCGGAGTTCATGAACACCTCATCTGAGCCTTGTGTAGAACTTCCATAAGCTTGCAAATGCGCGATGTCATCCGCTGCTATTTTAGTCTCTTTAGTCGCGGTAATTACATCATATTCTTTGATTCTTACGACACGAAACATTGATCTCAGCCGACCGACCGGAGGTCGATGACAACTCGCCGCAGATCCTCCTCCCGGGTCACCGGCAGCGAGCATTGAGGACCAACGCAGACGTAGGCGGTGGAGTGTCCGCCGTCTGCGGATTTGCCGCGCAAGGCGGCCGGCCCCTTATCGTCGACAGCGCCCTTAACCGAGAGCTCAAGCGCGCCGGGCACCGACAGGCTTCGCATGGCCGCCTCGAGCCTCGGGTGGGGTTGCTCCTTGCCTTCAATTAGAACGATGAGTTGTGGAGCCAAGAGATCAATTGCCGCAGCCAGGAGGCCGGTGTGCGCTCCGAGGTTGCGGGAGAGGTCCGTCGAGAAGGCCTGCATGATCGCCTCCGCTTCGCGAGCGAAACGCGGCTCTCCGGTGAGGGTTCCGAGCGCCGTAAGGTTGGACACCATGACGGCGTTGGCGGATGGCGTGGCGTCGTCGCTGGCGCTCTTCAAGCGCACGACGACATCCTGCGTGTCGTCCGCGGCGGTGAAGTAGCCGCCGCGCTCCTCGTCCCAATAGTGCGTGTCGAGCACGTCGACCCAGGCGCGGGCCTGCGCCAGCGCGCTCTCGTCGCCGGCTGCCTGGTAGAGGCGGAGCGCGGCCCAGATCATGTTGGCGTAGTCGCCGGCGACGGCGGGTGCGCGTCCCTTTCCGTGGCGCACCGCGTGAACGAGCCTTCCGGCGACGGTCATCCTCTCGACGACGAAGGTGAAGGCTTTTTGCGCCATCGTCACCCACTCGGGACGATCGAACACCGTGCCTGCACGCGCGAGCGCGGCGATGGCGAGCCCGTTCCAATCGGCGAGCACCTTGTCGTCCCAGCCGGGCCTTGTGCGCTTGGCACGCGCGTCCAGCAGTTTCGTGCGGAGCTCAGCGAGGCGATGCTCCTGATCAGGCGACCCGAGGCCGCCCGACTCGCGCCGGTTCAGAATGGTGTGCCCCTCGAAGTTGCCGCCGGAGGTGACGTCGTAGATCTCCTTGAAGAGTGCGGCGTCGTCGGCACCGAGCACCGCGTCGATCTCGTCAGGCGACCAGACGTAGAACCTGCCTTCCTCACCTTCGGAATCGGCGTCGAGCGCGGAAGCGAAGGCCCCGCCGTCGACAATCATTTCGCGAGCGAGCCAGGCGATGGTCTCCTCGACGCGGGCGGCGAGCAGCGGGCTCTGCATCTCGCGCCAGACCTCGGTCATGAGGTCGACGAGGAGCGCGTTGTCGTAGAGCATCTTCTCGAAGTGCGGGACGAGCCAGAGCTCGTCCACCGCGTAACGCGCGAAGCCTCCACCCAGGTGATCGTAGATGCCGCCCATGCTCATCCGTTCAAGGGTGGTCGTCACCGCGGCCTTCGCCTGGCCGTTGCGGTAGCGGATGGCGCCGCGCCAGAGCAGCCAGAAGAAGCTCCACTGCGGAAACTTGGGCGCGCCGGCGACGCCGCCGTGAACGGGATCGACGGCTCGCGCGAGACGCCCGGTTACGTCGCGCAGGATGGCATCGTCGATGGTGGGGCCGGCGCCGCCGTCGCTGGTCTCGGAGAGCGCCTGCACCAGGGCCTCCGCGTTGCCGGCGACCTTGCCGGGCTCCTTTTGATAGATGTCCGAGATGCGGGCCAGTACGTCGACGAAGGCGGGGCGGCCGTAGAGGCTCACCTTGGGGAAATAGGTGCCGCCCCAGAAGGGGCGCGCGTCGCCGTCGAGGAACATGGTGAGCGGCCAGCCGCCCTGCTGGCCGAGACGATGCAGGGCGCCCATGTAGATGGCGTCGATGTCGGGGCGCTCCTCGCGGTCGACCTTGATGTTCACGAAGTGATCGTTCATCACGGCCGCCGTCACCTCGTCCTCGAAGCTCTCGTGGGCCATCACGTGGCACCAGTGGCAGGCGGAGTAGCCGACCGAGAGCAGGATGGGCTTGCCCGTGCGCTTGGCCTCGGCCAGTGCCTCCGGACCCCAGGCCCACCAGTGGACCGGGTTGTCCTTGTGCTGGATGAGGTAGGGGCTGGTCTCCTCGCCGAGGCGGTTGCGGCTCATGCTAGGCTCCGTCCAACAATGAGTTCACAGCCTCGTCTCCTCTTGGGTCAGGTCGCCCGCTGCGGGATGGCCGCACCCGGCATGAAGGCTCTCCCGGTGTAAAGTTCAAGACATGACCCCTTTCCGCGACCCGACGATCTTCGCGCTGGCGAGCGCCCCTGGCAGGTCCGCGGTGGCGGTCGTGCGGGTGTCGGGCGCGGGGGCAGGGCGGGTTGTGAGCGTGATGGCCGGCCCGCGGCCGCCCCCCCGGCGGGCGATGGTGCGCGCGATCCGTCACCCCGAGACCGGCGAGGTGCTCGACCGCGGGATGGTCATCTGGTGCCCCGGCCCAAAGAGCTTCACCGGCGAGGATGTGGCCGAGCTTCACCTGCACGGGGGGCGCGCCGTGGTGCAGGCGGTGCTGGCGGCGCTCGCCATCGTGCCGGGGCTCAGGATGGCGGAGCCGGGCGAGTTTGCGCGGCGCGCGTTCGAGGCCGGTAAGCTCGACCTCGCCGAGGTCGAGGGGCTGGCCGATCTCATCGACGCGGAGACGGAGGGCCAGCGGCGCCAGGCGCTGGCCCAGGCGTCGGGTGCCTTGTCGGACCTCTACGACGGATGGCGGGCGAGCCTCGTCGAGGCGCTCGGGCTGATCGAGGCGGGGCTCGACTTCTCCGATGAACGCGACATCGGCGAGAAGACGTTCGCGGACGCATCCTCCATCATCCGGGTGCTCGTTGCCTCCGTCATCCATCACCTCGACGACGGTCACCGCGGCGAGATCCTGCGCGAGGGGTTCCGCGTGGCGCTCATCGGCCCTCCCAACGCGGGCAAGTCGAGCCTGGTCAACGCGCTGGCGCGGCGCGACGTGGCCATCGTCTCGGCGGAGGCCGGCACGACGCGGGATGTGATCGAGGTGCGGCTCGATCTCGGCGGGATGCCGGTGGTCGTCTCCGACACGGCTGGTTTCCGCGAGACCGAGGGCGCCATCGAGCGCGAGGGCATGCGGCGCAGCCGGGCGGTGGCGGAGGCGGCCGATCTCGTGCTCTGGCTCACGGAGGCTAGCGCGCCGCAGACGATGCTGCCGCCGGAGCTTGCGGGCGTCGCGGATCGCGCTCTCGTCGTCATGAACAAGATCGATCTCCTGGGCGAGGGCGCGCTGCCGCCGATGCCGGACGACATGGTGCCGCTGTCGGTCGCGACGGGCGCGGGCCTCGAGGAGCTGGTCAAGCGTCTCGCGGTGATCGCTCACGAGCGCATTGGCCGCCGCGAGGAGCCGGCGCTGACGCAGTTCCGTCACCGCTCAATGGTGGAGGCGTGCCGCGAGAGCCTGGACGTGTTTCTCAAGGGCGCGCCGGAGGACGTGGAGCTGCGCGCGGAGGATCTCCGGCGCGCGGCGGATGCGCTCGGGCGCATCACGGGGCGTGTCGATGTGGAGGACGTGCTCGACCAGATCTTCAGCCGCTTCTGCATCGGGAAGTGAGGTGTTGCGCTATGGTGGGCGGCACACGATGTTTCACGTGAATCCATTTCGCGCGTGTGTCGGGTGCAAGGGGTTGCCATGACCAGCACGATGACGCCCGTGCTATTTCCGAAACTCGCAGAGGCGCGGTGGGCGTACACCGATCTCGCGGCGGAGGCGAAGGCCGATCCGCACGTGGCGGGCGCTTCGCCCAATCCGCTCAACGATCCTGCGTTCTGCGAGACATGGGTGATGGCGGACGCGCGCCGCAAACGCGCCGACTACACCTACGGCGGATACATGGAGCCGCGCGACCATCTCTGGCGCGGGCACTATCACGACCCCACAGTCATGCGGCACACGGCCGTCGACTACAATGTTCCGGCCGGTACGCTCGTGGTGGCGCCCGCCGGCGGCACGGTTCTCTGCGTGGTGCGTGACAACTCTTACGGCGGCTGGGGCGGCGGTGTGTTCATCGCGCTCGACACTTCCTATCTCGGCGCGGGCTACTACATCATGGCGCACCTAGCGCATCGGGGGCTGCCGTCGCCCGGCGATCGTCTCGAAAGGGGGGAAGCGGTGGGGCTCATCGGGGAGCCGCACGAGAACGGCGTCTGGTTTCCGCACCTGCACCTGCAGTGCTTCGATCAGGTCGTTCACGATCGCTTTGCGCCCAAACTCGACGAGATGGACGGCTATGGGCCCAACGACGAGCTCGTCAATCCGCACATGCCCGATCCGACGGGCTTGGGTGCGGGGCTGCATCGCTAGGTGCAGAAGGCACGCGATGTTTCACGTGAATCAAACTTGGCTATGTTGATTTGGTCAGATCACCAAAGTGTGGCGGCCACCGGAAAAAATGCCACAACGCAAACGCTAGTACGCCTATGAAGCTCGCCGCAACACCAATCCAGCGCATCACTAGCGCTGCTCCGTCCTCCTTACCGACAAATTTAAACATCGCAAAGCCAAGCGCGCACATAGCCAAGCACACGCCATAAGGGCCGTATGCTTTTACGCGCGCCAATTGCTCGTCGATTTTATCTCCAATTGTCATTTCGTTTCGCGCGCGGACTAGGCGTCACTATCGCGGCCCAGCTGATTAATAATGTACCCATGCTAAAGACACTTAATGCAGCAGCCCACCCGCTAAACACCCCGACAACGGCGCTGGACATGATAAGTCCCAGACCACCAATAGATAAATAGTGGCGCGGTTTGAGCGCAGCTATTTCTCCGGCTAAAGACAGCTCCACATGATCAACTGAACGCGTTTCCAAAGGCTCCCACGTTGTGTCGAAGCGCAGCATCAGTCTCTCCTGGGGTTCTTGGGCAACAGGAATTTCATGATATAGCCGCAATTGGCGCAGGCTAAGAAACGCACCGGAAGCATGAGAACTTTGGATGATCCATCAACCATTACTTCACGACCTACAACCACATGCTGGAAACCAGCGCCCTCCGTTGAGGCCTCTGCACGCGGACGCACAAACTGGTTATGTGCGCACACTGGACACGTGAGCTCTACCTCCCGACCGTCATCGGTCCGGATGGACTGGCTGTCGGGTGTTAGGTCTTGTTTGCCCATATGAGATTGGTAGTGGTCGAATCACTAGTTTAGATCACTGCTCACGCGCGTCGAAGAGGTATAATCCAGACCTAGCATAGCCAGCGCAACGCCGACATGCCCATGTACGGGTTGCCGGCGACGGCATGCGCCCATGTTTCACGTGAATCACCGCGCGGCGGCGAGGGCGGTCAGCGGCTGACGAGGCTGGAGGCGATCTCGTCGTTGGAGGTTACGGCGGATTTCTCGGGTGAGGTGGGGGCCGATGGCGTGACGCTTGCGGTCTGCATCGCCGGCTGACAGCGCTCCTCCGCCAGCGTCAGGAGGTACTCGTTGCGCAGCGAGAGCGCCTTGGCCTCCTTGCCGGCCGCATCCTGGAAATCGAGCGCCAGCCAGGCCGGCCACATCATGAAGCCAACGATGCCGGCCGCCATGTTCTGGCCGAGCTTCCAATTCTGCTCGACGGCCAGGGTGGTGATGCGCTCGTTGTTGAGCTTGGCTTCGGCCTCGATCGCGGAGCAGTCGAGTTGCTGATCGGAAGCAAGGAAAATCGGCAACGGCTGCGGCACGCGGCCGGCGCAGGCGGACAAGCACAACACGCAAAGGCACCCGACACAGACTTTCAGCATTCGTCGCCCCCCGCGACATCAACGACTGGTTGCAAGCGTAGGGGGTACAAAGTGGCCGAGCCAAGTTGGGGCGTCTCGTGAACTGTGTGTTCTCCTCCGTATCCACATGATTTGCTCACAGGTGCACTTCGGTCCTTGGCGGGCAGATGAGCGCGGGCGCGATTTTTGACCCCGGCGCAGTGGTCCTGTATTCCTCCGGCGGAAGATGAGGACCTGATGGGCGGACGTGCATTCGATGTGATCGTCGTCGGCGGCGGGCACGCTGGTGTCGAGGCCGCGGCTGCGGCCGCGCGCATTGGCGCGACGGTGGCTTTGATCACGCATCGCTTTGCGACCATCGGCGAGATGAGCTGCAATCCGGCGATCGGCGGACTCGGCAAGGGGCATCTCGTGCGCGAGATCGATGCGCTCGACGGGCTCATGGGGCGCGTCGCCGATGCGGCCGGCATCCAGTTCAGGCTGCTCAACCGCTCGAAGGGGCCGGCAGTGCAGGGCCCGCGCGCGCAGGCGGACCGCAAGCTCTATCGCGAGGCCATGCAGCAGGCGATCCGCGAGACGGCGGGGCTCACGGTGAT
>JBFXEP010000146.1:0-7396 GCA_050179995.1 Hyphomicrobium sp. | reverse complement strand
GAGGTCGTGGTGCAGTCCGGCGCGGGTGCCGGCATCTTCGCCGACGACACGGTCTACGAGAAGGCCGGCGCCAAGATCCTGCCCACCGCGGAAGCGGTGTTCGATGCGGCGGAGATGATCGTCAAGGTGAAGGAGCCGCAGGCGGTCGAGTACAAGCGCCTGAAGCCGAACCAGATCCTCTTCACCTATCTGCACCTCGCTCCCGATCCGGAGCAGGCGCGCGGGCTGCTCGCCTCGGGCGCGGCGGCGATCGCCTACGAGACGGTGACGGATGCCGCGGGCGGCCTGCCGCTGCTGGCGCCGATGAGCGAGGTCGCGGGACGCCTTTCCATCGAGGCCGCGGCCATCGCGCTGCGCCGTCCCACGGGCGGACGCGGCGTGCTGATGGGCGGCGTGCCGGGCGTGCGTCCGGCGAAGGTTGCCGTTCTCGGCGGCGGTGTCGTCGGCACGCATGCGGCGCGCATGGCGGCCGGCCTCGGCGCGGACGTGACGATCATCGACAAGTCGCTGCCGCGCCTGCGCCAGCTCGATGAGCTGTTCGAGGGCCGGGTGGTGACGCTTGCTTCCACGATGCATGCCATCGAGGACGCGGTGCTCGACGCCGACGTGGTGGTCGGCGCGGTGCTGGTGGCGGGTGCCAGTGCGCCCAAGCTCGTGTCGCGGGCGATGCTCAAGTCCATGAAGAAGGGTGCGGTGCTGGTCGACGTCTCCATCGACCAGGGAGGCTGCTTCGAGACCTCGCGTGCGACCACGCACGCCAACCCGACCTTCGAGGTCGATGGCATCATCCACTATTGCGTGGCCAACATGCCGGGCGCGGTTCCCGTCACGAGCGCGCAGGCGCTCAACAACGCGACGCTGCCGTTCGTGCTCAAGCTCGCCGACACGGGGCTCGCGGCGTTCGACCGCGATCCGCACCTGGCGGCGGGGCTCAACGTTCGCGATGGGCGCATCATGCACTCCGTGGTGGCCTCCTCGCTCGGGTTCGACCGTCTCGGCGCCTCGACGGGTGCCCGCTCGGCGGCCTGATCCGACACCATTTTCCGAGCGCGCGGCTCTTCCTCCCCCGCGCGCTCCTCGTGCTTCACATCGGAAGCCTGTCCCCCTCCGGAAGCACGACCAGCCGGCCCGACTCCCCCTCGGGCCGGCCTTTTCGTTTGGCGGCGTCTCTAAGCTTTTGATGAGACAGATGATTCACGCTTCGGACTGATTGGGTCCGAAGCGATCATGGTCTTGCCCACGCCATGCGCCTCACACAATTGGCCCCCACACTCGCGCGCGGTCGAGGACCGGGGGGCTCACATGCAGGATCTGGCGCCGCAGGCGAACGGCGATCTTTCGAGCGCCGAGCAGGATCTGGTTCAGGCGATCCTCAAAGGGCGCAGGGCCGAGATGCGCGGGCAGACGGTTCGCGCCGCGGTGCTCAAGGTGCTCGCGACCGAGAGCCGTGCCGAATGGGTGGTGCCGTTCGCCGGAATCTCCGTGCACGACGCGACCATCGAGGGGGCGCTCGACCTCGAGGGCTGCAGCGTCGACAAGCCGCTCGTGTTCCTGCGCTGCCGCTTCGCGCCGCACGCGGGCGAGCGCTCGGCGCTGAGCCTCAGGGATGCGCGCTTGAAGCGCGTCGCGCTCTACGAGTGTGTGGTCAACGGCGCCATCAAGGCCGACCGGGCGTTCATCGATACCGCCTTCTTCCTCACGACGTGCACCGTCACGGGGCTCGTGCGGCTGCGCGGCGCCACGATCGGCGAGGCGCTGGCCATGGACTCGACCACGATCGACAACGGCGCGGAGACCGCGATCCTCGCCGACGGCCTGAAGCTCGGCGGTCCCTGGATCCTGCGCGGGGCGCGCATCACCGGCGAGACGCGGTTCGCGGGCGCGCGCATCGGCGGCGGGTTGCTGTGGGAGGAGGCGGAGCTCACCGGGTCGCCGGTGGCCATCAACGCGGACGGCGCGCTGGGCGAGGGCGCCTGGGTGCTGCGCCGGACCAAGATCACCGGCTCCCTCAGGGCGAGGGGGTTTTCGATCAAGGCGATCGATGCGGCCAATCTTTCCGTTGCGGCTTCGGGCGAAGCCTTCAACGGGCGCGGGGCTGACATCGCGAGCGACCTCATCTTTGACAGCGCGCGCATCGCAGGCGGCGTCCTGCTGGGGCGGGCGCGCGTCGGGGGCGAGCTTTCGATGCGCGGCGCGGATGTTTCGGGCTTGGGCGCGGATTGGGCGGTCGCCGGTGCCGGGCTTATCGTCGAGCAGGGCGTCAATCTGGCGGGCGCGATCCTCAGCGGCGGGCTGTCGCTCGCGGGCGCCCGCGTGAGTCAGGGCATCATAGCCAACGACGTCACGATATCGTCCACGGGGCGCGCCATCGAGGCCGACGTGCTGCACCTCGGCGGCAACTGGATCATGCGCAACGGCAAGATCAAGGGCAGCATCCGCTTCGCGGGCGCGCAGATCGAGGGCCAGGTCGGCTTCACGGCGTCGCAGATCGATGGCACGGGCGATCTCGCCATCCGCGCGGACGGCGCACAGATCGAGGGCGGCTGGTTCATGGGGCGTGCGCAGATCCGCGGCCTCGTGCGTCTGCCGGCGGCGCGCGTCGGCAACGAGATGCGGCTCCGCGATACGAAGATCTCCGTCACCAGCGGCCCGGCGCTGTTCGCCAACGGCGTCAGGATCGCGCGCGAGCTGGTGCTCGACGGTGGCTTCGCGGCGACCGGGGCTATCGCGCTCGACCACGCGCAGGTGGACGGCACCATCGACCTTTCCGGCAGCCGCATCGTGTCGGCAAAGTTGGGGCGGAGCGACGCGCCGTGCGCCTACAATTACGACAAGGTGCTCGAAGAGCGCTACGACGAGCTGGCCATCAGCCTCGTCGATGCGCGGGCCGACCGGCTCGTGATGCCGCACGAGGCGGACGAGCGGCCGCGCGGCGTCATCGATCTCTCGCGGGCGCATGTGGGCAGCTACGAGGACGCGGCGGTCGCCTGGCCGCCGCCCGCGCGGGGCCGGGGCTCCGAGCTGCGCGGGCGGACGAAGGACGGGCGCGACGTCGATCATCTCGTGCTCGACGGCTTCCTTTACGAGCACCTTGAGAATCCGGCCGGGCAGCCAGGCGAGGGTGGGTCGGAGACCCGGCGCGAGCGCAACGCGGCGCGCATGCGCACGCGCTGGCTCGAAGGGCAGAGCTCGGCCGACCTCGACCGGCATTTCAAGCCGCAGGCGTGGATGCAGACGGCGCGCCGGCTCTCGGCGCAGGGCTATCACGACGAGGCGCGCGAGATCGCCATTGCGCGCCGGCGGCGGCAGCGGCGCAGCGTGTCGACGGGAACGTTGCAGCGGCTGCAGAGCTGGCTGCTCGACGTGCTGGCGCTCTACGGCTTCAATCCGTGGCGCACGGTGATCTGGATGGCGGTCGTGGTGGTGGCGTTCGCGGGTATGTGGGGGCTCGCGGCCAAGGGCTGCGCCGAGGGCGGCTGCAAGGACGAGCAGGTGTTCGTCATGGCGCTCAAGGGCAACTACGGCCAGAACGACGCCAGGTCGGTGGAGAACTACCCGCCGTTCTCGCCGCTTGCCTACTCGTTCGACGTGTTCGTGCCGTTCGTCGACTTCGGCTACGAGGGGCATTGGCGGCCGCGCCTCAGCTATGGACCGGTCGCCGACATTGCGCTGCCGGCGTGGATCGCGCCGGGCACGGAGAGCGCGCCGCAGCGCGTCACGATCACGACCGGCGTGCTTCTTTACATGGCGGGTGTGCTCGAGATGATCCTCGGGCTCGTGCTGACGTCGCTCGCTGTGACGGGCTTCACCGGCATGCTCAATACGGAGGAAGATCCGCGTTAGCGGATGCGTCGCGATGCAGCTTCATAAGCTTAGTCGGGATTGCCTAGTCATGAATGCGTTGCAGCTCATCTTGGTTCGGGAAGTCCTCCGGCCGTGATTTCCTCTTTTTCCCGGTCCGCTCGTGGCGAACGGCGGCCGGGGGAAACCACGCTCCATGCCGGTCCTTTTTGCTCATTCCCTCTCCCCATTAGAGGGCAGCAGCAAGCCGCTGCGCTAGAACCTGCCCCTCTCCCCGCCTGCGGGGAGAGGGAGTGAGTGGCTAGCGGAGCCGCGAGGCCATGACGGAGATGGTGCGCTGGTAGACCTGCGCGCGGTTCCAGTCGCGGATGACGGCGTAGTTGGCGCTGCCCGGGTCCCACGATTGTCCGGCCTGCCAGCCGTGGCCTTTGAGGAAGTTGGCGGTCGAAGCGAGGACGTCCGGCACGCTGTGGATCAGGTCTTTCCGGCCGTCGCCGTCGAAGTCCACCGCGAATTTCACGTAGGGCGTGGGCAGGAACTGCGTCTGGCCGATCTCGCCAGCCCAGCCACCACGCAGCTCCTCGGGGCGCATGTGGGCGTCATCGATGATGCGCAGCGCGTCCATGAGCTGGCCGGTGAAGAAGGGTGAGCGCCGGCAGTCGTAGGCGAGCGTCGCCAGCGAGCGGAAGATCGAGTACTTGCCGCTGGTGTCGGCGCCGAAGTTGGTCTCGAGGCCCCAGATGGAGACCACGATCTCGCGCGGCACGCCGAACGTGTGCTCGATGCGGTCGAAGAGGGCGGCGTGCTTCCTCAAGCGTGCGCGGGCGCGGCCGACGAGCGCCGAGCCGACGCGGCGGGCGTAGAACTGCTCGAAGGAGAGCTTGAAGGACTTCTGGTTGCGGTCGAGGCGGATGATGCGCGGATCGTAGGTGACGCCGCCGAGTCCCGCGTCGATGGCGCTGGCGGAGATGCCCTGGCCCGCGGCCTGTTGCCGGAAGCCCGCAAGCCATTTGCCGAAGCCGCCCGCACTCGAGCCGCAGGCGGCGGCATGGGCTGGGGCCGCAAGTATAGTGAGATATATGGCGAGCGGGGCTAGCAGCACAAACCGGAAAGGTGCCGTTGCGTTGATCATGGCTGCGCCGTTCCCTCACGTTTCAATTGGCCGGATTGATAGGCTCTGGTGCAATTAAGGTCTACCTTTCGCGGACGCGTCGCGTCGCCGCTGCGAGGAATTTGAAACTTCCGGCGACGCGCACCCGTATGCGTATCAGGCAGCTCACGTGTGCATCGCCGTCGCGGCTCTTTTGTTCTTATTCGGCAATCCAAAAATTTGATTCTGGTGAAACTTCGCCGTGCGGCATGCCGTAGGTCTCTATGTTCCTCGCGCATTTGTCCGGGCATAGGGGAATGACGTCGTTGCGTCCGGACGCGCTATCAATCCTGCTCAAGGAGAACAACAATGGAAATGTCCATTAAGTCCGGCTCGGCCATTGCGGCTGCGGTCGCCACGCTCTTGCTTGCGGGCGCAGTGTCCACGCCGACGTCATATGCGGCGACGGGCGAGGGGCACTGCGTCGGCGCCAATGCGTGCAAGGGACAGAGCGCCTGCAAATCGGCGAGCAACGCCTGCAAGGGACAGAACGCCTGCAAGGGTAAGGGCTTCCTGTCCATGACGAAGGCCGACTGCGAGAAGATCTCGGGCGCCGTGTTCCAGGCTCTCGACGAAAAGGTCAAGCCGCAGGGCTAAAACCGCGTCACTTCCAAGGACGTTCTCTGGCGGTCCGGGGATCCTTCCCCGGGCCGCTGGTGTTTTTCAGATGTGAGCTGAGTTCGGCTTAGCTGCTCCGATCAGGTAGCAGAGGCGGCGTTTGTCGAAGCGTCAGCTACGTCCGGTAAAGTCGAACTCAGCGTTGCTGGTTTCGGTTGAATCGCAACCACGCGCCGGACTGAGTTTAGAGTGATCGCGGTGCAGTTGGCGGGTCACTGCGCGACGATGATGTCATGCAGCCGGCGTTGTTGCGCACCCGTGCTGTCGAAGTTCGCCGGATCGAGCCAGGCCTCGTAGGCGCGCTTAAGGCTCGGCCATTCGCTGTCGACGATGGAAAACCAGGCCGTGTCGCGGCTTTCGCCCTTGACGATCATGTGCTGGCGAAACACGCCTTCCGGCTGGAAACCGAAGCGTAGCGCCGCGCGCTTCGAGGCTTCATTGCGGTTGTTGCACTTCCATTCCCAGCGGCGATAGCCGAGATCCTCGAAGGCATGGCGCAGGAAGAGGTAGTGGGCTTCGGTCGCCGCAGGCTTTCGGGCGATGGCCGGTCCCCAGTGGATGTGGCCGATCTCCATGCAGCCATGCGCCGGCTCGATGCGCAGGAACGTCTGCCGGCCGGCCGCCTTGCCCGACGCCTTGTCGATGACCGCAAAGTAGAGCGGGTCGGTGCTGTCCTGCACCGTCTCGAGCCACCTCTGGAAGGTCTCGCGGCTGTCGGGAGGCACTTCGCGCAGGTAGCGGAAGCGCTCGGCCGCGTCCGGCACCGTCGAGATCTCGTACAAGCCGTCGCCGTGGCGCAGGGCGTCGAGCGGCTCGAGGCGCACGTAGAGGCCTTCGAGCTGGATGCGCGATGGCCTCGGCCGCGGAGTCCAGGTCGCGAGGTCGCGCGGCGCGGCCATGGGCTCAGTTGCGGCCGGTGAAGTTGAACTCGGCGCCGGCGCGGATGCCGGTTGGCCAGCGGGCGGTCACGGTCTTGATGCGCGTGTAGAAGCGTACGCCCTCGGGGCCGTAGATGGCGTGATCGCCGAATAGCGAGCGCTTCCAGCCGCCGAAGGAGTGGTAGGCGACCGGCACCGGGATCGGCACGTTGATGCCGACCATGCCGACCTCGATGCGATCGGCGAAGGTGCGGGCGGTGTCGCCGTCGCGGGTGAAGATGGCGGTGCCGTTGCCGTACTCGTGGCTGTTCACGAGGTCGGCGGCCTCGTCGTAGCTCTCGGCGCGCACGACGGAGAGCACGGGGCCGAAGATCTCCTGCTTGTAGATGGTCATGTCGCGCGTCACGCGATCGAACAGCGTGCCGCCGAGGAAGTAGCCGTTCTCGTAGCCCTGCAGCACGAGGCCGCGGCCGTCGACCACCAGCTCGGCGCCCTCGGCGACGCCTGTATCAATGAGCCCGGTGATCTTGCGCTTGGCGTCAGCCGTGACGACGGGGCCCATCTCGGACTCGGGGTCGGTCGCGGGGGCGACCTTAAGAGCGCGCACGCGCGGGGCGAGCGCCTCGACGAGCTGGTCGGCGGTCCTCTTGCCGACGGGGACGGCGACGGAGATCGCCATGCAGCGCTCGCCGGCCGAGCCGTAGCCGGCGCCCATCAGCGCGTCGACGGCCTTCTCCATGTCGGCGTCGGGCATGACGATCATATGGTTCTTGGCGCCGCCCAAGGCCTGCACGCGCTTGCCGTTGGCGGCACCGCGCGTGTAGACGTACTCGGCGATCGGCGTCGAGCCGACGAAGCTCACCGCCTTGACGTCGGGATGATCGAGGAGCGCATCGACGACGGTCTTGTCGCCGTGCACGACGTTGAGCACGCCATCGGGGAAGCCCGC